>JAFAWI010000613.1 GCA_019241915.1 Alphaproteobacteria bacterium | reverse complement strand
GACCGCGTCGCACAAGCGGCGCATCTGGCGGCGCAAGCCGTAGAGCTGGTCGAGCAGCCCCAGCACCAGCTCCATCGCCTCGTCGTCGACCGCCATGTCGCGGCTGATGTCGAAGATCAGCTCGACCCGCGCGACATCGACCTCGTGAAACACCCAGCGCTCGCCGTGGCGCTCGGGCAGGACCCAGCGGTTCTCGACCCAGCGCGCCAGTTCGTGCCGTTCGAGACCGGCGAGCCGGCCGAGCACCTCGTCAAACCCGGTCATCAGCTCATCCCCGCGCGCGGGTCGGTCGGGTGGCTGGCGGCCCAGTCCTCGACAAACGCGGCGAGTTCGGCGTCGCCGCTGGCGCCGATCACCACCTTGAGCGTGACGATCTGGTCGCCTTCGGCGCGACCGCGGCGATGGATGCCCCTGCCGCGCAGCCGCAGCTGGGTCCCGCTGTCGGCGCCTTTGGGGATCGTCATCGTCACCGGACCGGTCACCGTCGGCACATTGACCCGCCCGCCGAGCACCGCCTCGGCGAGGCTCACCGGCAATTCGAGCAGGATGTTGTCGCCGTCGCGCCGGAAGAACGGGTGGGGCGCGACATGCACCTCAATCAGCGCGTCGCCCGCCGGGCCGCCGCCGATACCGGGATCGCCCTTGCCCTTGAGGCGCAGCGTCTGTCCTTCCTCGATCCCCGGCGGGATCGTCACGTCGAGCGAGCTGTCGGGCGACAGCGACAGCCGCTTCTTGGCGCCGGCCGCCGCCTCGACAAAATCGACGGTCAGCGTATAGAGCCGGTCGCCGCCGGGCATCTTGAAATCCTGGCCGGCGCCGCCGCCGGCCCGCCGCGCCCCGGCGCCTCTCATGCCGCCACCGAACATCGCAAAGAGGTCGTCGAGATCGGCCGCGTCCATCCCGCCGCCTTGTCCGCCGTATTTCCAGCCATGCGCCCCCTCGGCATGCGGGCGGTACGAGTAGCGCGGTCGCTCGGCGCCGCTCTCGTCGATCTCGCCGCGGTCGTAGCGCGCCCGCTTGTCGGCGTCCGACAGCAGGTCGTAGGCCGCGGTCACGCTCTTGAAGCGCGCCTCGGCCGCGGGCTTCCCCGGGTTGAGGTCGGGGTGCAGCTCCTTGGCCAGCTTGCGGTAGGCCTTGCGGATATCGTCGGCGCTCGCGTCCGGCTTGACCCCGAGCACCTCGTAAGGCGTCTGCGCCATTGCCTCAGTGCTGCTGCATGTTGGGACGCTGCTGCGCCGGTCGTTGCTGCGCCAGCTCGACCTTGATCGCGAGCGATTTTTCGCTGCCGCCGCGGTCGACCGTCAGCTTGACCTCGTCGCCGATCCGGGTCAGCCCGATCACGTTGCGCAGCTGGGTGCCGCTCTTGACCGGCACCCCGTCGGCGTCGATCACCAGATCGCCGGTCTTGAGCCCGGCATGCTGCGCCGGCGAATCCGGCGCGACCTGGGCGATCACCGCGCCGATGGTGCGCTTGGTGTTCATCGCCTGCGCGAGGTCGGGCGTGAGGTCCTGGATCGTCACGCCGATCCGCCCGCGCTTGACCTCGCCGTATTTGACCAGCTGGTCCAGGACCTTTTGCGCCATGTTGATCGGGACCGCAAAGCCGATCCCGATATTGCCGCCGCCCGGCGCCAGGATCGCGGTGTTGATGCCGACCAGATTGCCCTTCAGATCCACGAGCGCGCCGCCCGAGTTGCCGGGGTTGATCGAGGCGTCGGTCTGGATGAAGTCCTCGTAGCCCTCGATGCCGAGGCCGCTGCGCCCCAGCGCGCTGACGATGCCCGACGTCACCGTCTGACCGAGCCCGAATGGGTTGCCGATCGCGACGACAAAATCGCCGACCTGCAACCTGTCGGAATCGCCGAACGGCACCGCTGTCAGGTGGCCGCTGTCGATCTTCAGCACCGCGACATCGGTATCGCCGTCGCGGCCGACGAGCTTGGCCGGCAGCTTGCGGTTGTCCTTGGTCGTGACCGTGATCGAGGTCTCGTTCTCGACCACATGCGCATTGGTCAGCACGTAACCCTGCGCGGCATCGACAATAACCCCCGACCCGGTCGCCTGGGTCTCGCGCTCGGCGAAATTCTGCCCGTTCGGCAAGTTGAAAAAGCGGCGGAAAAACGGGTCCTGGAACAGCGGGTTCTGCACCCGCTCGCGGCCCTTGACCGCGATGTTGACGACCCCCGACGTGATGTTCGTCAGCATCGGCGCCAGGCTCGGCACCGTGCCGGCGGCGTCCGGAATCGCACCCGCCCGCCCGGCCGGTACAAACGCCGCCAGCCCGCCCATCAGCACGAGTGCCGAAAGAACCCGCTTCATGCGAGGAAACCTTGTCATGACGCTGCGCCCGACCAACCGGAAACGCCACGTCGCCTGGATAATTTCGCGCGTCAATATGTAAATCGCCGCGCGATCCCTTCAAGAAGCGCGGCCGGTCGCGCCCGGCCTGCGCTTGCTGCCGTGGGGCGGCCTCCCTATAGTCCGCGGCTTATGGATTCCCATGCCTATCGGCACCGGCATCTTCTCGGCATCGAAGGTCTGACGCCCGACGACATCGGCTATGTCCTCGACCTCGCCGACGGCTATGTCGACATCAACCGGGAGGCCGAAAAAAAGAAATCGCTGCTGCGCGGCCGCACGCTGATCAACTGCTTTTTCGAGAACTCGACACGCACCCGCACCTCGTTCGAGGTCGCCGGCAAGCGACTCGGCGCCGATGTCATCAACATGGCGGTCGCGGTCTCGTCGATGCGCAAGGGCGAGACCTTGATCGACACCGCGATGACCCTGAACGCGATGCACCCCGACGTGCTGGTCGTGCGCCACCCCGAATCGGGGGCGGTGCAGCTGCTGGCTGAGAAGGTCGATTGCGCTGTCATCAACGCCGGCGACGGCAGCCACGAGCACCCGACCCAGGCGCTGCTCGACGCGCTGACCATCCGCCGCCGCAAGGGCAAGCTCGGCGGGCTCACCGTGGCGATCTGCGGCGACGTGCTGCACAGCCGGGTCGCGCGCTCCAACATCGCGCTGCTCAACGCGATGGGCGCGCGCGTTCGCGTCGTCGCGCCGCGCACCCTGCTGCCGGCGGCGGTCGAGCATCTCGGGGTCGAGGTGTTTCACGACATGGCCGAGGGGCTGCGCGATGTCGACATCGTGATGATGCTGCGCCTGCAGCAGGAGCGCATGCACGGCTCGTTCGTGCCGTCGACCCGCGAGTATTTCCATTTCTTCGGGCTCGACTACGACAAGCTCAAGGCGGCCAAGCCCGACGCGCTGATCATGCACCCCGGCCCGATGAACCGCGGCGTCGAGATCGGCAGCGAGGTCGCCGACGACATCGACCGCAGCCTGATCCGTCAGCAGGTCGAGATGGGGGTTGCGGTGCGCATGGCCTGTCTCGAGATCATGGCCGGCAATTTCGGCAACGGGCCGCCCATCCAGTGACGGCCGCGCCATGAGCTTCCGGCCATGAGCTTCCGGCCATGAGCTTCCGGCCATGAGCTTCCGGTCATGAGCCTGCGGCGGCTGTTCCGCGGCGCGCGCCTCGTCGACCCCGACAGCGGGCGCGACGGC
>JAFAWI010000522.1 GCA_019241915.1 Alphaproteobacteria bacterium | reverse complement strand
TGGGCGTATAGTCGCGGCGATGAGCGAAGCCGACGATGTGGCGCAGCGTTACCTGCGCCTGTGGGTGCAGTATCTGACCGCGCTTCTCGCCAACCCGCGCGCGGTCGAGACGCTCAACCGTTGGACTGAGTTCACCGGCCGCTTCGCCTATCCACCCGCCGCCGACAAAGATTCCGCGGCCCCGCCGGCCCCGACTTGGCCGCCGTTTTTCGGGCCGTTCGGCCTGCCCCCCGGCGCGCCAGGGGCGCCATCGGACGCGATTGCCGACCTCGCGCGTCGGCTCGATGCGCTGGAACAGCGCATCGCCAAGCTGGAAGGGCAGGGCGGGCCGGGCCCGGCGGCACGGCGGCGACCGGCTCGCCGCGGCTGAGGCTGAGGCGAATACCCCAGCAGCAGGAACGGCTGACGCGAGTTCAGTCTCGGCTGTCGCGCCGGCTGGACTTCGCTTGGCAAGACCTTTTTGATGGCCCTGCCGCCGCCCACATAAGCGGTATTCCGCCGCCGCAGGAGGTCCCATGCCCGACATCGTCATCGCCAGCGCCGCCCGCACCCCCGTCGGGGCGTTCAACGGCGGGCTCGCTAGCCTGCCGGCGCACAGACTGGGCGAGGTCGCGATCGCCGAGGCGCTGCGCCGCGCCGATGTGGAACCGGGCGAGGTCAACGAGGTCATCCTCGGCCAGATTCTCGCGGCCGGCGAGGGCCAGAACCCGGCGCGGCAGGCCGCGGTCGCCGCCGGCATCCCGTTCGAGGCGACCGCCTACGGCGTCAACCAGCTGTGCGGCTCGGGGCTGCGGACGGTCGCGCTCGGCTATCAGGCGATCCGCAACGGCGACAGCGACATCGTCGTCGCCGGCGGCCAGGAATCGATGAGCCAGGCGCCGCACTGCATGCACCTGCGCAACGGCACCAAGATGGGCAGCGCCGAACTGGTCGACACGATGATCAAGGACGGGCTGTGGGACGCGTTCAACGGCTACCACATGGGCAACACGGCCGAGAATGTCGCGCAACGCTGGCAGATCACCCGCGAGCAGCAGGACGAGTTTGCGGTCAAGTCGCAGCAGAAGGCCGAGGCGGCGCAAAAAGCCGGCCGGTTCAAGGACGAGATCGTCCCGGTGAAGATCGCCTCGCGGCGCGGCGAGACGATCGTCGACAGCGACGAGCATCCGAAACACGGCACCACGTTCGAGGTGCTGTCCGGCCTGCGCCCTGCGTTCGACAGGAACGGCACCGTCACCGCCGGCAACGCCTCGGGCATCAACGACGGCGCTGCCGCGGTGGTGCTGATGACCGCCGACGCGGCGGCGAAGCGCGGGCTTAAGCCGCTCGCCCGGATCGTGTCATGGGCGACCGCCGGGGTCGACCCGGCGATCATGGGCACCGGGCCCATCCCGGCGAGCCGCAAGGCCTTGCAAAAGGCCGGCTGGTCGGTCGGCGACCTCGACCTGATCGAGGCCAACGAGGCGTTTGCGGCGCAGGCCTGCGCGGTCGGCAAGGACCTCGGGTTCGACCCCGACAAGCTCAACGTCAACGGCGGGGCGATCGCGCTCGGCCACCCGATCGGCGCGTCGGGCGCGCGCGTGCTGGTGACCCTGCTGTACGAGATGCAGAAGCGCGACGCCAAAAAGGGGCTCGCGACGCTGTGCATCGGCGGCGGCATGGGAATTGCGATGTGCCTCGCGCGCGACTGAGGCGTCGCCGGGACTGAATTCACCCGCGCGCGGTCAACGCGCGCCGAGACATCGATGGGAGGAAACCATGGCCAGGGTGGCGGTGGTCACGGGCGGCACGCGCGGCATCGGCAAGGCGATCGCGGTGGCACTCAAGAAGGCGGGGTACAAGGTCGCGGCCAATTACGGCAGCGACGACGGGGCGGCGGAGCAATTCCAGAACGAGACCGGGATTGCCGTCTTCAAGTTCAATGTCGGCGACTTCCAGTCGTGCCAGGACGGCATCGCGCGGATCGAGGCGGAGCTGGGGCCGGTCGAGGTGCTGGTCAACAATGCCGGCATCACCCGCGACACGACAATGCACCGCATGTCGTTCGAGCAGTGGAACGCGGTGATCCAGACCAACCTGTCGTCATGCTTCAACATGTCGAAGGCGGTAATCGAGGGGATGCGCGAGCGCAGGTTCGGCCGCATCGTCAATATCGGCTCGATCAACGGCCAGGCCGGGCAGTACGGCCAGGTCAATTACGCCGCCGCGAAATCCGGCATCCACGGCTTTACCAAGGCGCTGGCGCAGGAAGGCGCCGCGCGCGGCGTCACGGTCAACGCGGTGGCGCCCGGCTATGTCGATACCGACATGGTGCGCGCGGTGCCGGCCGACGTGCTGGAAAAGATCGTCGCGCGCATCCCGGTCGGCCGCCTCGGCAAGGCCGAAGACATTGCCCGCACGGTGCTGTTCCTCGTTGCCGACGACGCCGATTTCATCACCGGCTCGACCCTGTCGGTCAACGGCGGCCAGCACATGTATTGAGGCGGCCACATCATGGGCAGAAGCAGGCCGGAGCCGGCGATCCTGACACCCGGTGCGCGCCCGATGTCCGACG
>JAFAWI010000483.1 GCA_019241915.1 Alphaproteobacteria bacterium | reverse complement strand
TCGAGCGTCTCGCCCGCGTGCAGGTCGCGCTTGGCGACGGCGACGACATCGCCGCGCCACGCTTGCGGCTGCCCGGTCGGCTCGCCGCGCAGCGCCGCGGACAGCACCGAGATGCCGAGTTCCAGCCCGATCAGGTGGTAGGGCTTGTACATCGCCGCGTACCAGCCCGAGGCATCGGTTTTGAGGCCGTATTCGCGGAAGCAGGTGCGCGCGTAATCGTTTGGCGCCTTGAGCACGGCATAGACGCCCCAGCGCAGGTCGCGGAACACCGGTCGGCCGTCACGTTCCAGGCACGACACCACCTCGACCATGCCGTCGCGTTCAAGGCACCCGCCGGCATCCCAGGCACGCAAGACATGCGGCAAGTCGTCGACGCCGCAGGGCAGGAAGCCGAGCCCGTTGCGCGGCACGTCGAGCCCGCTGGCATTGGCGATCGCCGCCATTTCGATCGCCGATTTGGTGCCGTCGAGAAACGAGTTGAACATCTGCGGGTTCATCCCGCCGCGCTTCGCCTCGTCGGCGGTCAATCCGTAATGAGCCCAGACATCGTCCGGGGTGACCGCGTGGTAGGCCGGCAGGTATTTCGTGCCCTTGCCGGCAGCGGCGACCGCGAAGCCGCAGGCGCGCGCCCAGTCGATGAGCTCGCAGGTCAGCGCCGGCTGGTCGCCATAGGCGAGCGAGTAAACGACGCCCTTGGTCCGCGCCTCCGCAGCCAGCAGTGGGCCGGCCAGCACGTCGGCCTCGACATTGACCATGACGACGTGCTTGCCGGCGGCGATCGCGGCGCGGGCATGGGCGATCCCGGCCGGCGGGCTGCCGGTCGCCTCGACCACCACGTCGACATCGTCCGCGGCGCAAGCCTCGGCGCCGGTCGCGACAAAACGCGTGGCGGCGATGCGCGCCGCGTCCCAGCCCACTGCGCGGCAGGCGGCGCGCGCCCGCTCGGGATCGAGATCGGCGATGACCGCAACCTCGACCCCGGCGACGGTCGGCACTTGGTTCAGGAACATCGAGCCGAACTTGCCGGCTCCGATCAAGCCGACCCGCACCGGCTTGCCGGCAGCGGCACGCTCCTGCGCCAAGCGATGCAGGTTCATTCCGCGGCCGCGCGGTGTTGAGAGCGTGCGTAGTCGAGCAGCGCGCTGTCCGCCACCGGCTCGATCGGGGTGAAGTCGCGGTGCGCGATCCATTCAGGGCGGGTCGGCTTGCGGACGTAGTTCGAGACCGCGCAGAGCGTCAAATAAACGATGCGGCGCGGGTAGGGCGTGATGTTGGGCGCCGAGGCGTGCACTAGGTTGCCGTGAAAAATCAGCACCGAGCCGGGTTTGCCGGTCGGCGCGACGATGCCGCCTTCCTCGACGAGACGGGTCACAGTCTCGTTGTCGAGCGTCCACAGCGGGTATGACGTGGTCTCCAGATCGTGACCGGCCGAAAGCACACCGTGTCTGTGGCTCTTCGGCACCAGCATCAGCGGGCCGTTGATCGGCATCACCTCGTCCATGAACACGGCAATGTTCATCGCCCGCGGCTCGGGCATCCCGTCGTCGCGCGCCCAGGTACCGTAATCCTGGTGCCACTGCCAGACGTCGCCCTCGAACGCGGCCTTGGCGTTGATCTTGTATTGGTGCATGTAGAGCCGCTCGCCGAACACCTGTTCGACCGGGCGGATCAGCCGCGGGTGCGAGCCGAGCAGCCGGAACGCTTCATTGTAGGTATGCGCGGCAAAAGCGGTGCGCGGTGCGCCGGTCTTCTCGCGCCACACCTCCTTGCGGTCGGTGGCATAGATCGCCTCGGCCTCGTCCCGCAGGACGGCGACCTCGGCCTCGGCAAAGCAGCCGGGAAGGAACAGCCAGCCCGCCTCGTCGAATTGCCGCAACTGCTCGCGATTGAGCTCCATCGGATCCTCCTGCCGCCGCAGGACTGCTACTTGCGGTACGCAAAGCGCGGACTCGCCGAAACGACGCTAGCATTTTTTGCGGCTGGCGGCACACCGGCGCACCGGGCAAAAGTTTACCAAAATTTTTTCAGCCAGCGGGAACTGCGGGCGGACCACTCTGTTTGTGGACGTCTAGCTGGGATGCGCCTGCGCGTCAGGGGCATCCGCGTGTCGTGCCAGCAGGGGGGCAGATGCAGCCGAACGACGACAACCTCGCCGAAGTGCTCAGCGAGGACACCGCCGATACCGCCTTACCCTACGACGTTCCGCCGCTGGCGAACGGACACGATCTCCCGGCTGCCGACGAAGAGGCCGACCTGCGGCAGCTCCTGAAGGCCCTGCAGGCGGTGCGGGTCGGCGACTTCTCGGTCCGGCTGCCGCCGGATCGCACGGGTATCGGCGGCAAGATCGCGGATGCGTTCAACGACATCGTCGCCGCCAACGAACGTATGGCCCAGCAGCTCGAATATGTCGGGCAGGTGGTCGGCCGTGAGGGTAAGCGCCGCCACCGCGTCAAGTTTGCGCTGACGAGCGGCGCCTGGGGCGAGATGGAGACATCCGTCAATGGCCTTATTGACGATCTGCTGTGGCCAACGACCGCGGTGACCGAGGCGATCGCCGCAGTGGCGCGCGGCGATCTGCTGCGCACCGTGAGCCTCGACGTTGACGGGCGGCCGCTGAAGGGCGAATTCCTCCGCCTCGCGACGATCGTCAACACAATGATTGAGCAGTTGAGCGTCTTTACCTCGGAAGTGACGCGCGTCGCGCGCGAGGTCGGCACCGACGGCAAGCTCGGCGGCCAAGCACAGGTGCGCAAGGTGTCCGGCGTCTGGCGCGACCTGACGGACTCGGTCAATTCGATGGCCAACAACCTGACCGCGCAGGTGCGCAACATCGCCGATGTGACGATCGCGGTTGCCAATGGCGACCTGTCGAAGAAGATCACGGTCGATGTGCGCGGTGAGATCCTGCTGCTCAAGCACGCGATCAATACGATGGTGGACCAGCTGCGCTCGTTCGCATCGGAAGTGACCCGTGTCGCGCGAGAAGTCGGCACCGAAGGCAAGCTCGGCGGCCAGGCGATCGTGCCCGGCGTCGCCGGCACCTGGAAGGATCTGACCGACTCGGTGAACGCCATGTGCGGCAACCTCACCGACCAGGTGCGCAACATCGCCCAGG
>JAFAWI010000042.1 GCA_019241915.1 Alphaproteobacteria bacterium | reverse complement strand
GTCGATACCGGCAGGATCAGCGCCAGCAGCGGGACCGCGATCAGCCCGGCGCCAAATCCGGCGGCGCTGCGCACGACAAAGGCAGCGAGCAGGACCACCGCATAGAATGCGATACCGGAAGCTGAGAGAGCAGACATCGGTCGATCTTAATCGGGGCAGGCCGGGTCGTATCGGCGGCGCAAGGGCGTGGCGACCGACCTGCGGGTCAACGATGTCCGGTGGACGCTGCGCGGCGGGCGCGGCTAATCGGCGATGCGGTGGACGTCGAAGGCCTTGCATGCCCCGTCGCATTCATCGGCGAACAGGCTCATGCCGCAGGCGCAGGGGCCGCGATGACCGGGCGCGGTTTCGGCCGCGGCCGCCGACGGCCCGGGCAGCCGCTCGCGCCGCAACTGCTCGAGGCGCTCCCGGATGGTCTCGAAATCGTCGGCTGCCCGCGGCCGCGACATCAATGCTCTCCTGGGACCATGCCGACGCTCCAGCCCATTATCAGCCAAAGGGTTAGCCGCGTCATCGCCGATGTTGCCCTGGTATCACGCCAAATACGACCCGCCGTTGACGTGCAGGATGTGGCCGGTGACGAAGGCGGCCGCGTCGGACGCCAGGAACAGCGCGGCCTGGGCGATATCTTCGGGTTGGGCGATGCGGCCCAGCGGATTGGCCGCCGCCATTGCTGCGATCTCGTCCTCGCTCGACCCGTAGCGCGGCTGGGCGGTGTCGGTGAGGCCGGGGGCGATCGCGTTGACGCGGATGCGGTGCGGTGCCAGCTCGAGCGCCATCTGCCGCGTCATCGACACGACGCCGCCCTTGCTGGCGACGTAATGCACGCCGCGCGGCGAGCCGCGAAACGCGGCGCCGGAGGTGATGTTGACGATGCTCCCCGGCCGCCCGGCGGCGACCATCGCCCTGGCCGCCGCCTGCGCGCAGAAGACCGCGCCTTTCAGGTTGACGTCGTGGACGAAGTCCCAGTCGCGCTCGTTCATGTCGAGGAAATCGACGCGCGGGAAGACGCCGGCATTGTTGACCAGGATGTCGATGGCGCCCAGCTCGGCGACGACCGCCGCGACCATGTCGCGGACGTCACCGAGCTGGGCCATGTCGGCCTGGATGGCGATCGCGCGACGGTTATGGCCGGCAACGGCGGCCGCCACCGCGCGCGCCGCAGCCTCGTCGTCGAGCCAGTTGAGCGCCACATCGGCACCGGCCTCGGCAAAGGCCAGCGCGATGCCGCGGCCGATCCCCTGCTGCGCGCCGGTCACCAGCGCCACTTTGCCGTTTAGTTGCATCGCGCCCGTTCCCCGCGCTGCGCCGTCGTCGGCGCAATGCTAGCGGCGAGGGCGATGCGCGTCTCGGTTTGAATGTGGCGCGCGGCTGTGCCACCGTCTGCTCCGCCGTGCGAGCGTCAGGAGGAACCCCCGATGGACACGATCGTCAGCGACGCCCGCCTACCCGCGGATATCGACGCTCAGCCGGTGGTGCAGGCGGCCAAGGCCATCCGGCCGACCCTGCGCCGCTACAAGGACGAGATCGAGCGCGAGCAGCGCATGCCGCCGGCGCTCGCCGAGGAAATGCGCGAGGCCGGTTTTTATCGCCTGCTGATCCCGCGGGCCTATGGCGGACTCGAGTCCGATCCGCTGACCTATCTGCGTGTCGGCGAGCTGCTGGCCGAGGGCTGCGGCTCGGTCGGCTGGAACATCGCCAACAACTCGATCGGCCAGCTGGTGGTGCTGGGCCTGCCGCAGGAGGGTACGGACGAGATTTACGGCAAGGGTCCGGTCAATCTCGCCGGCACCGCGGTGCAGGGCGGCGGCAAGGGGGTGCGCGTCGACGGCGGCTACCGGGTAACCGGCCGCTGGCAGTTCGGCAGCGGCATCAACGAAGCCGTATGGCTGCTCGGCAGCTTCCAGATCATCGAAAATGGCGAGCCGGTCGAGCGTCCCGACGGGAGTGGCAGCTACTGGCGCGCCGTCTTCCGGCGCTCCGAGGCCGAGATCGTGCCCGGCACCTGGGAGGTGAGCGGACTTCGCGGCACCGGCAGCTTCGACTGGACGGTCACCGATGCGTTTCTGCCCGAGCGGCGCGTCATGGTCCATGCCGGCGCTCCGCTTGACAACCAGTGGAACCGCTGGCCGAGCACCACCTATCAGCTGCCGGCGCAATGCTGGGTCGGGCCGCACCACAGCTCGGTCATCACGGGCCTCGCGCGCGCCGGGATCGACGCGCTGATCGAGCTGGCCGGGGGCAAGCAACCGCGCGGCCGCCCCGCCGGCCTGCTGTGCGACAACCCGCAGGTGCAGGACGCCGTGGGCCGGGCCGATGCGATCCTCAACGCCGGCCGCGCCTACCGCACGGCGATGATTACCGAGCTGTGGAACACGGTCGCCGCCGGGGACGAAACGACGCTCGAGCAACGCGCCCGCTGCCGGCTTGCCGCGACCTATGCCGCCGACAGCGCGCGTGAGGCGATGGATCTGATGTACCGCGCCGGCGGCAGCACCTCGTTCAAGCGCGAAAGCCGGCTCGCCGAATGCTGGCGCGACCTCCACACCGTCGGGCAGACGGTGACCCTGGCGCCGGAATGGTATCCGATCGGCGGGCGGGTTTATCTCGGTGTCGATCCCGGCTCGCGAATGCGATAGGCGGGCCGGAAGAAGCGGCAAGGCGTCGCAAGATCGCGGCCACGAGCCGGAAAGGACCACGAAATCGCCCCACGCCCGTGGCATTACGTGTATAGTCGGCGGGTAGGGGAGTTGTGCCATGGGTCGGGTCAGCAGGTGCGGTGATCCTCCCGTCGCGCCGCCGCGGTTGCGGTTTGGCCGGGCGCCGGCCGGCAGGGGTTGCGGACGCATGCCGGTTTTTCCAGGATTTGGTTTGGCGGGCGGGATGCTTGCGGCGCTGCTGCTGACGGTGCCGCCGGGTTTTGCCGCGGCGCCGCCCGAGCCGGCGGCGAAGGCCGCGAAGGCGACCGCGGCAAAGAAGAGCGGCAGCACGACAGCGGACAAGCCTGCGGCGAAGAAGCCGGAGCCGAAGCGGATTGCGGCGGGCGCAAAGAACAGTGAGCCGGGCAAGAAAACCGGTCCGGCCAAGACAAACGACAAGGTCGCGAGCGGCGGCCCCCGGGGGGAGGTGCCGAGCTATACGATCACCACGACGCGCAACCAGGTCACCTACACGACCGTCGTGCCGCTGACGCCGCCGCCGCACCCGGCACAGGTCGCAGCAGTACGGGCAGAGGGGGGCGCCAAGCCGCCGGCGAACCCCGCGCCGGCGGCTGCGGCGAGACCGACGCAGGCGGCCGCGGCCGGAGCGGCGACGGCAAAGCCGCCGCCGATTGCATCGGCCGCGCGCGCCGCGGCGCCGCCTGCCGCCGGCCACGGCAAACGCGAACCCGCTGCTGCGCCGGCAAAGCCGACTGCCGTCGCTCATGCGGCGGCATCGACCGCGAGCAGAGTCGACAGCGCCGCCAAGACGCCGCCACCGCCGCGTCACGTCGCAGCGCTGCCGGCCAACCCGCCCACCCCGGACAAGCTGGCCGCGGCAGCCTCGCCCGCACCGGTGCGGCCGCCCGCGATGCAGGCGAGCCTGACGCGTCGCGTCGAACCGGTGTCGACCGCGCCGGCAACAACGCCGCCCGCTGCCGCCGCGGGGTCGGCGGCCGCAACGGTGCCCGCCGACCCCGCGGCGGCAGCCGCGTTTGTCGACAGTTTCCTGCGTGAGGCGTTCCGGCTGGCGCGCGTCGCCGGCACGACCCCGCTGCAGCGCCGCGCGCAGCTGGCCGACCTGTTCTCGCGCAAGCTCGATATCGGCGTCATCGCCGGCTACACCACGGCCGACGGGCTGGCGCGGATGTCGCCGGACATGCAGCAGCGCTTCCGCGCGATCCTGCTCAGCTATCTGGTCGAGACGTATTACCCGCGGATCGAACTTGCTTCGGACCCGTCGGTGACGATCGAGACGACGCCGGCGCCGGCGGCGTCGGACGGCAGTGCCATGGTGACGACGACCTTCACCAAATCGGGTTGGGGCTCGGAATCGGTCAAATGGCGCTTGGCTGCCGAGCAGGACGGGTTCCGGGTCATCGACATCATGAGCGCCGGGGCGAGCCTGGTGCAGATGGAACGCGACACGTTCCAGTCGGTGATGCGCAGCGGCGGCATGCCCGAATTGATGGCCAAGCTCGACGCGCGCACCAAGGCCCTCGCGAGCGCGGCGGCCGAATAATTCGGCCGGCCTAAGAAGAAGCGCGCCGGGGCGGAGCCGGCGCCGTGACGGCGGCCGAGCCGTTAGCTCTCGATGCCCATAAGCTTGTGCAGCGTGCCGCCGAGGATCGCGATCTTGTCGGCGTCGGTGATGTCGGGGATCGACAGGATGTGGTCAACCGGGTCGGTGTTCCACGGGAACGGGTAGTCGGTGCCCATCACGACGTTCTCGACCCCCATCTGGTTGATCAGGTGCTTCACCGCCTCGCCGGTGAACATGATCGTATCGGCGAGGATCTGGCCGTTGCGCAGGTATTCGGTCGGCTTCTTCTTGGGCGGCGTGCCGACCCGGTTGGGAAAGACGCGCAGCACCGCGTCCGACCGGTTTGCATAGCTCGCCAGGAAGCCGGCGCCGTGCGCGCCGCAAATCTTGAGGCCCGGAAAACGGTCGAGCGTGCCCTCGAAGATCAGATGCGACAGCGCGATCGTGGTTTCGAGCGGGTTGCCGATCGTGTTGGTCAAGAGACCGTTGCCGCCAAGCCGGCCGCTCGGTTCCAGCTCGCGGGTGCCGAGCGGGTGCATAAAGACCAGCACCCCGAGTTCCTCGCATTTCTGCCAGAACGGATGAAATTTCGGGTCGGCGAGATCCTGTCCGGCGCACGAGCCGGCGACGCCGACGCCGCGCAGCCCGAGGCTCTTGACCGCGTGCTCGATCTGCTGCGCGGCAAGATCGGGGAATTGCAGCGCCGCGGTCGCGAAGGCGACAAAGCGATCGGCGTTGCCGGCGCAGAATTCGGCCAGGGTCTCGTTCTGAACCTTGATCAGCTGCTCCGCGGCATCCCGCTCGGCGCGGTACCAGAACGGGTTGATGCTGAGCGCCTGGATGTCGACGCCGGTGCGGTCCATCTCGGCGAGACGCGTGCCGACATCCGACCACAACAGCGCCGGCGCTTCGAGCGGGTGGTCGATGATCTTGGCGGCGTCGGGGACGATGCAATGGGCATGCACGTCGACGGTCTTGATCCGCTTGCCGGCAATCACGACCTCCCAGCGCTTGGCGTGGGCATGCGCGCGGCCGGGCTGGCCGGAGCCGCCGCCCGCCGAGGCGCTCGCGCCGGCGCTGATCTCGCAGTGGGTGAAGACGAGCCCCGAACTGTCGCTACCGACCGGCATCTGATCCCTCCCTGAGCGTATGCGGTGACCGTGGCGGCGAACCTACTCGGGCTTGACGCGCGCGGACAAACCGAATCTGCTCACCCGCGCGACAGCAAGCGCGCTCCGCGCGGGCGCCGGCCAAGGAGGGAGCGAAATGGCTTTTGAGATCGGGCATGTTCACCTGAAGTCGGCCGATCCCGCGAAGACGGCGGACTATTACATCAAGAATTTTGGCGGCAAGCTGCTGGCCGAGATCCCGGGACGCGGGTTCCGGGTCGATCTGCACGGTTTGCAGCTCAACATCACGGTCAAGATCGACAGCCAAAACCACCCGCAGTTTCTCGGGATCGAGCACCTCGCGGTGCAGACCGACGACTATGCCGGCACGATGGCAAAAGCGCGCCAGAACGGCGTCAAGGTGCTGGAAGAGCTCAACAGCAACGGCCGCCACGTCGCTTTCCTCGAAGCCCCCGACGGCGCCCAGTTCGAGCTGATCGAGAAGGTTTAGCTCCGGTCGCCGCAGCGAAAGGACATTTGTGAACTGTCTTGTGTTCGTTTGCGCGGTTGCGGTGGTTGCATCGTTGCCGGTCGCCGCCGCCCATGCGGGTGACGAGGCGGATCCGGTGTTCGGTATCAAAACTCCCGCGGGGTACCGCGACTGGAAGCTGATCTCGGTCGCTCACGAGGAAGGCAAGCTCGACGATTTGCGCGCGGTTCTCGGCAACGACATTGCGGTCGACGCTTACCGGGAAGGCAAAGAGAGATTCCCCGATGGCGCGATCATCGCCCGGCTTGCCTGGGCCTATACGGCGTCGGAGGAAAACAACAAGGTCTTCGGTCAGCGCCAATCCTTTGTCGCCGGGGCTCCCAAGGAAGGGGTCCAGTTCATGGTCAAGGACTCCCAGAAATATGCTGCGACCGGAGGTTGGGGATTTGCCCAGTTCAACGATGGCAAACCGGCCGACGCGGCAGTCATCACCGCGTGCTTCCCGTGTCACGCGCCGGCAAAGGCACACGATTTCGTGTTCACACGCTACGCGCCGTAACGGCGCGCGGCGTGTTCGCTTCCGCTGCAGGCATGCGGCTTAAGCCGCGGTTCGCAGCAGATCGAGCAGCAGTCCAGCGACGCGGTCGGGCTGCTCCTGCTGCACCCAATGGCCGGCGCCGTCGAGCAGGTGGACCCCGGTCATTCGGGTGCAGGTCGTGCCGTTCATCCGCTCGACCGCTCCGGGACGCTGGTAGACGCCCCAGTCGGATGCGCCGGAGATGAACATCGACGGCACGTCGATCGTGCGGCCGGAGAACAGCATCAAGTCGCTTTCGAACATGCCGGTCGAACGCGAGCGGTACCAGTTGAGCCCGCCCTGAAAGCCGTTGCGGCGGTATTCGCCGGCGTAGACCGCGAGCTCGGCATCGGGGAGCCAGCGGCACGCGGCGATCTGAGCCGGTGACGGCATCTCCTTGGCGACGGCGGCCGGCATGTCGTCGGCCAGGTCCATGATGTAGTAGGTCGGCATCTTGGCCAGCTCCTCGGCCGTCCAGCCGGCGAGCTTGTGCGGCCTGTTCTGTTCCCAGTCGGCGCTCTTATGGTGGAAATAGGCGCGCAGGAAATCGTGCACGCCCTGCCTGCAGTGCCACATCGCGCCGTTGGCCGGACGCGTCGAATACCACCACTGGTAGTGTTTGCGCGGGCGCGGCAGCGCGGCGAGCGCCTCGTGGATGGTCGGGCTCGGCGGCGGCTGCGGCTCGTTGCCGTCGGTGGCGAACGGCAGCGCCGGCGGCCCGTCGAATGGCGCGCTCATCAGCGCCAGCGAGCGGAAGACGTCGGGGCGCACCAGCGCGCACCACGCCGCAACCGAGGCGCCGAAATCGTGGCCGACAACGGCCGCCGCCTCGCGGTAGCCGAGCGCCGCCAGGAGGCCGAGCGCGTCCCGCACCGGGTTGAGCGGGTGAAACGGGCGCAGATCGTCGTCGTAATGGGCGCTCCATCCGGTGGTTCGGCCGTAGCCGCGCAGGTCGGGCGCGACGACGTGGTAGCCGGCCGCGGCGAGCGGCGCCATGAGCTTGCGCCACGAATAGGCGATCTCGGGAAAGCCGTGCAGCAGCAGCAGGCACGGCCGGCCGGCGGTCTCGAAACCGGCTTCGAGAATATGGACGCGCAACCCGTTGACGCGTTCGACAAAACGCGAGCGGACGCCGACCGGCAGCAGGGCGGCGTCGAGCGGCGGCAGTTCGTTCATGACGGGTCCCGCTGATTGCTGTGCCCGCGCTTATACCTCGGCGGTCGACGTGTTGTCGCTTGTCAGCAGATTGTCAGGCCTCGCTCGGCGCGCGATTTGCCGAGAAATTATTCAATTCCGCGCCGCGTCTCTCGTTCGAGACGACAGGAACCAATTTGTCATTACTCCGTTTCTGTCACGAACTACTTTGGAGACGTCACATGAAAGCACAAATCGCGTTGGCCGGGGCGATGTTGATGGCCGTCGCCGCGCCGGCGTTTGCCGACAGTTTTTGGATCGTGCAGGGGCCGGACCGTCATTGCCAGATCGTCGACAAGCGGCCGGTGACCAAGGAAATGACCGTCGTGAGCCCTGACGGGATGACCTACACGACACGCACCGAGGCCGAGGGTGCGATGAAGACCATCAAGGTCTGCGACTAATCGATCGACCCGGCCGCGCCCTCCGGCCAAGCGGCCGGAGGGCGCGGTTGCGTCCGACAATCAGGCGATGACCAGATCCGGCACCATCTCCGTGCCCCGGGTCTCGGGTCCGACCGCCAGCGCAATCACGAAATTGACCAGCCCGAACATCGCGCCGATCAGCATCGGGATCGCAAAGCCGAGATTCCAACCCGGATCGGTCGCGAAGAAGGTGAGGATCGGCGGCACCAGCCCGCCGGCAATCGCGCCGATGTGATAGCTGAAGGCCGACGCGGTGGCCCGAACCTCGGTCGGATAGCGCTCGTTGAGGAAGGCTGGGATCTGTCCGTACATCCCGCCGCCGGCAAACAGCCCGATCAGGATATAGCCGACAATGATGACGGTCGTGTTGGTCGACAACAGGTAGACCGGGACGATCGCGATCGAGATCACCGCCGGAAGGATCATCGCCCAGCGCCGGCCGAACCGGTCGGAGAACAAGCCCCAGCTCGAACTGGCGAGGAACACGAACAGGTTCGACAGGATCAGCGGGGTCGCAATCAGCGCGGTCGACAGCCCCAGATCCTTTTGCAGGTGGGTGGCGAACAGCGCGTTGATCGAATAGTAGGTGACAAACCCGGCGCACTGGAACCAGCAGGCATTGAGCATGTTGCCGACGATGCCGCGGCGGAAGATCGCGGCAAGCGGCACTGTGACATGGCGCTGCTGCTCCTTCTGCAGACGCTGGTTCTCGACCCAGACCTCGGGCTCTTTGACAAAGAAGCGGATGTAGACGATCGCGATCGCCGGCGCGATGCCGATCCACAGCATGCCGCGCCACCCGAAACGGTCGAACAGCAGCCAATAGCAGGCGCTCGACAACAGGAAGCCGAGCCCCCACGAACCTTGCAGTACGCCCGACATAAAGCCGCGCGAGCGCTGCGGCCACTGCTCCATCGCCAGCGCCGCGCCGGCCGGACACTCGGCGCCCATGCCGATACCAAGAAGCGTGCGGAACAGCAGCAGGAACCAGAAGGTCGGGCTGAACCCGGCGATGAAATTGCACACCGAGAACCAGGCAATCGAGATCATCAGCGGTTTCTTGCGGCCGAGCCGGTCGGCCATCCAGCCGGCCGCGGTGGCACCGACAAGGCGCATCCACAGGGTGAGGGTGAAGACGATCGCCACGTCCGTCAGCGGGACGTTAAATTCCTTCGCGATCGGCACCATGATCAGCAGGAACACGGTGAAGTCGAAGGCGTCGAGCGTCCAGCCCAGCCACGCCGCCAGATAGGCATACCATTGGTCCTTGGTGGGTTCCTTCCACCAAGGAATGTTCGTATCGCCGGCCGCGATCGCCATTGAAGCCCTCCTCATGTCCGCGGTGGCCCTCTCAACGGGGCACGCCGAATAACCACAGTAGGAGAGCAATCCACCGCTGTCCATCGCACAGTGCGGCCGATCTTCTGGGGGACTTGCGCACCCTGACCGGGGCCGTGGCGCACCCTGGGCGACGGCTGAAGACGGAAAAGAAGATCGCCGCCCTCCGCGCGGAGAGCGGCGTTTACAGCAGTGCGAACTACGCGACGACGAGTTCGGCGGTCAGTTCCTTGCCCTTGGTCTCCGGGCTCAGCAGCAGCGCGATGACGACGCTGGCCGCGGCGCCGACCGTGCCGATCATCATCGGGATCACCAGGCCCACCTTGAAGTACTCGGCGCAAAACGCCAGGACGACCGGGACGAACCCGCCCCAGATCGCGCCCTGGTGATAGCAGAAGCCCGCCGCGGTGGCGCGCACCTCGGTCGGAAAGCGCTCCGACAGATAGCTCGGCAGCTGGCTGTACAGCGCGCCGCCAAACGCGCCCTGCAGCACATAGCCGATCGTGATCCAGGTGAAGTCGCTGGTGAGCAGGTAGATCGGCGCAATCGGTACCGCCAGCGCGGCCGGGATGATCATCGCCCAGCGCCGGCCGAAGCGGTCGCCCCACCAGCCCCAGAAGCTCATCGCGACAAACCCGATCAGGTTGAAGAACAGGATCGGGATCGCCAGCAGCGCCGGGCTCATCCCCAGATCCTTCTGCAGGTGCGTCGCGAACAGCGAAGTCAGCGAGTAGTAAAGGACAAAATTGCTCGCCATCCACCAGCAGGCCAGCAGCGTATTGACCAGCATCCCGCGCCTGAAGATGCTGAACAGCGGTGCGCGCACCTCGCGGTTTTCGCTGCGCTGCCGACGCCGGTTCTCCAGCCAGACCTCGGGCTCGTTGACGAACTTGCGTACGTAAAACACCGAGAGCGCCGGCAGCACGCCGACCCACAACATCCCGCGCCAGCCGATCTGATTGAAGAACAGGCCGTAAATCAGGCTCGACAGCGCGAAGCCGATGCCCCAGGAGCCTTGCAAAACGCCGCTCATAAAGCCGCGCGAGCGCTGCGGCCAGGTCTCCATCGCCAGCGCCGCCCCAGCCGGCCACTCGGCGCCCATGCCGATGCCCAGCAGCGCGCGGCAGACGAACAAGAACAAGAAGGTCGGGCTGAACCCGGCGACGAAATTTGCCAGCGAATACCAGATGATCGAAATCATCAGCGGGATTTTGCGGCCGACCCGATCGGCCAGCCAGCCGGAGGCGACGGCGCCGATCAGCCGCATCCACAACGTCACCGTCAGGACAAAGGCCACTTCGGTCAGCGGGACGTGAAACTCATCCGCAATCGGTTTCATGATCAACAGAAAAACGGTGAAATCGAACGCGTCGAGCGTCCAGCCGAGCCACGCCGCCCACCACGCGTACCACTGGTCCCGGGTGGGTTCTTTCCACCAGGCGACGCCGACCTCGCCGGTCACACTTGCCATCGTGGTTTTGCTCACCTGTTCGTGCCGGCCGACGCCCGTAGCGGAGCCGTGCGGCTGCGACCCTAGGGAAAAACCCCGGAAATCGCTTTGCTTTAGGATGCTATCTTCTGCGGGGTTCCGGCCCTCGGCGACGATCCGCTGTCGCGCCCACCAGCCCGAAGCCTCAGCTGCCGAAAGCCTGACCGTGACCGCCGGTTGCAGCGTGTTTGGCGACAAAGTCCCAGTCGATTTCCAGTCCAAAGCCGGGCTTGTCGCTCAGCACGAGTTTGCCGTCGTGCAACTGCGCGTGCTCGTTGAAGAGACCGTAATGCAGCGGGTCGGTTTCGCGGCCCCCGTGCGACTCGACGCCGAACGCGGCGCGCGGCATCGCGAGCACCAGATGGCCGTGAATTTCCGGTGCGGTGTGCGGCGCCAGGACCGCGCCGTGCTGCTCGGCCAAATGCGCGATACGCAATGCCTCGGTAAAGCCGGCGGCGCGGGTGGCGTCGAACTGGACGTAGCGCACGCCGCCGATGGTGACAAAGTCGCGCACGGTAAAACGGGTCAGCTCGCGCTCGCCATGCGCCAGCGGGATCGGCGTCGCCGCGGCCAGCTTGGCGAAATCGGTCGGCTGCAGGTACCAGTGCAGCGGCTCCTCGAGCCAGAATACGTTCGAGGCCTCGACGCGGCGGGCGAACTCGATGCACTCCGGCAGGTCGTAGGGCGCGTTCATGTCGAGCATGAGGTCGGGCTCGGCGCCGATGATCCGGCGCACGGTGGCGACCCGTTTGGCCTCGGCGACGGGCGAACCGGCACCGCATTTCAATTTGATCGCGCGGTAGCCGAGTTCGAGGAAATGCGCGAGCTCGGCGCCGTATTCCTCGTCGCCGACACTGCGGTAATAGCCGCCGGTCGCATAGGTGTGGAGCGGCTTGTTCTCGCCGCCGAGCAGCCGGTAGACCGGCACCCCGGCGGCCTTGCCCTTCAGGTCCCACAGCGCGATGTCGATCCCGGCGATCGCCGCCATCGCCACGCTGCGGTCGGGGCGCGCGATCGGCGCCGGGATGTCAGGATCGCCGTCGATGGCGCCGGAACGCGGGCAAGTCAGCGCAAATAGGCGCTCCCACACCGCGGTCGTCGACAGCGCATCCATGCCGGCGACGAATTTGCCGAATTTGCCGACGTAGTCGCAGACCCGCGGCGCCGGCCCGGCATGGACGATGCCGTAGCCGGTCAGGCCGTCGTCGGTCTTGACCTCGGTGAGGATCGCGTTCCACGCGGTCGAGCGCTCCTGCGCAGTCCACACCGGCTTGGGACGCGAAACGGAGACCGGATAGGTGGCGACGGCGGCGATCTTGGTCATGAGACTCTCTCGTCAATCATTGGCGTAGACGACATTGCGTCCTTCGAGGCTCCGCTTCGCTCCGCACCTCAGGATGAGGTTTGTTTTTTGACGCCCGTTCCTGACCTTCCTCATCCTGGGGTGCGCCGTTAGGCGCCTCGAAGCCCGTATGCGCCCCCTGCAGGAATGCTAGGCCGTCTTCTGCTCGGTCAGTCCCAGTTCGCGGATCGTCTCTTCGCGCATCAGGAATTTCTGGATCTTGCCAGTGACGGTCATCGGGAAGGCATCGACGAACTTCACGTAGCGCGGGATCTTGTAGTGCGCGATCTGGCCTTGGCAGAACGCCCTGATCTCGTCCGGGTCGGCGCGCTGGCCGTCGCGCAGCTTGACCCAGGCGCAGAGCTCCTCGCCAAAACGCGGGTCGGGGACGCCGATCACCTGCACGTCCTGGACTTTCGGGTGGCGGTAGAGGAACTCCTCGATCTCGCGCGGATAGACGTTCTCGCCGCCGCGGATCACCATGTCCTTGATCCGGCCGACAATGTTGCAATAGCCGTCGTCGTCGATGGTCGCGAGGTCGCCGGTATGCATCCAGCCGGCGTCGTCGATCGCCTCGGCGGTGCGCTCGGGGTCGTTCCAATAGCCGAGCATCACCAGATAGCCGCGGGTCAGCAGCTCGCCGGCACTGCCGCGCGGCACGATCCGCCCTTCGGCATCGACCACCTTGGCCTCGACATGCGGGTGAATGCGGCCGACGGTCGAGACCCGCTTTTCGAGCGGGTCTTCCGGGCCGCTCTGGAAGCTCGCCGGGCTGGTTTCGGTCATCCCGTAGCCGATCGTGATCTGACCGAGGTGCATCTCGTCGACGCAGCGCCGCATGACTTCGACCGGGCATGGCGAGCCGGCCATCATCCCGGTCCGCAGGCTCGACAGGTCGAAGCGGGCAAATTCCGGATGCTCCAGCTGCGCGATGAACATCGTCGGGACGCCGTAGAGCGCGGTGCAGCGCTCGGCCGCGACCGTCTCCAACGTCGCCAGCGGGTCAAAGCCTTCGCCGGGAAACACCATCGCCGAGCCATGCGTGAGGCAGCCGAGATTGCCGATCACCATGCCAAAGCAATGGTAGAGCGGCACCGGAATGCACACGCGGTCGCGCTCGGTGAAGCGCATCCCCTCGCCGAGAAAGAAGCCGTTGTTGAGGATGTTGTGGTGGGTCAGCGTCGCGCCCTTGGGAAATCCGGTGGTGCCGCTGGTGAACTGGATGTTGATCGGGTCGTCGAATTGCAGCATCCCGGCCAGTTCGGCGAGCTGCCGCCGCTCGGCGTCGCCGCCAAGCCCGGCGACATCGGCGAAGGGGATCACCCCGGCATGGGCCTCGGCGCCGATGCTGATGACGAGCCGCAGGTCGGGCAGCTTTTCGGCGCGCAACCTGCCGGGCGCGGCGGTCGTCAGCTCGGGCGCGAGATCGCGCAGCATGCCGATGTAATTGCTGCTCTTGAACTGCGCGGCGGTGACGAGCGCGGTGCAGCCCGATTTGTAGAGCGCGTATTCGAGCTCGGCGAGGCGATAGGCCGGGTTGATGTTGACGAGGATCAGCCCGGCCTTGGCGGTGGCGAACTGCGTCACCACCCATTCGGCGTTGTTCGGCGACCAGATGCCGATCCGCTCGCCGGGCTTGAGCCCGAGCGCGGCCAAGCCGGCGGCCAAGCGGTCGACCTCGCGCTGCAATTCGCGCCAGGTCCAATGGATGTCCTGGTGGCGCACGACCAGCGCGTCATGGTTCGGAAAGCGCTCGACGATGCGGTCGAAATGCATGCCGATCGTCTCGCCGATCAGCGCGATGCCGCTGGCGCCATGGACATAGCTCGACTGCGGCATCGCTCTCCTCCCTGATCATTGCCGGGACGCCCGCGAGCCGGCTTCCCCGCCGCCGGCGAGCGGGGAGGGGACTTCCTGGCGGCTCAGCTCCGCGCCTGGTTCGCGTCAGCCCCGCGCCAGCGCATAGATTTGCGTTCCGCCCGGCGGCGGCGGGAGGGGCTTCCAGGTCTCGCCGGCGTCGCGGCTGGTCCACACCTCGCCCCCGTTGGTGGCGCACGACATCAGGCTCGGCTGGCGCTCGTCGAACGCGATCTTGAACATGGTGTGCGGCACCGGGCCGCCGACATCGATCTGGCTCCAGCTGTCGCCGCCGTCGCGACTGCGCAGCAGAACGCCGGAGTCGCTGATAAAGCCGGCCCCAGCCGCGCACCACAGATGCCGCGGATTGCCCGGCACCTCGCGGATGTCGCGGCAATAAATCTGCCCCTTCATGTTGAGCGGTTCGAGCGGGATATGGGTCCAGTGGTCGCCGCCGTCCGCGCTCTTCCACATGCCGGCGCGGGCGATGGCGAACACCGTGCCCGGCCGCCAGCGGCTCGCCAACACGCCGTGCATGTCGCACATATCGTCGTTGATGTACTGCCCGTGGCTGAGATTTTCCCAGTGCTCGCCGCCGTCGGTCGAGCGGATCGCGCCGCCGACTTCGATCGCGCCGTAGAGGTGGTCCGGTTCGCTGGTGCTGGCGTCGAGCATCAAGACGCGCTTGGCCGGATTGGCGCCGGGCACGGTGGTGATCTCCGGAAAGCGCACCGCGACCGGCAGGCGGGTCCAGTGCTCGCCGGCATCGTCGCTGCGATAGATCTCGCTGTTCTCCGAGCCGACCAGGATCACGTCGGGGTTGTGCGGGTGAAACAGGATCGACCAGACCGGCAAGCCGTGATCGGGCAGTTCGACCTTTTCCCAGTGCTCGCCGCCATCGGTCGAGCGGATCGTGCCGCCGACCTCGATCGCGCCGTAGAGGTGGTCGGGCTCGCTGGCGCTGGCATCGAGCATCAGAATGCGCTTCGCCGGGTTGGCGCCCGGCGTGGTGGTGATATCGGGGAACCGCACGCTGACCGGCAGCCGGGTCCAGTGCTGGCCGGCATCGTCGCTGCGATAGATCTCGGAATTCTCGCTGCCGATCAGGATCACGTCCGGGTTGTGCGGGTGAAACAGGATCGACCAGACCGGCAGTCCGTGATCGGGTAGCTCGATCTTTTCCCAATGCTCTCCGCGATCGGCGCTGCGATAAGGCCCGGATTGCGTACCGGCGTAGATGATCTCCGGTTTCTGCGGATGCACCGCGAGCGCGCGCAGCGCCGGCTTCTCCGGCAGGCCGTGCTGCAGC
>JAFAWI010000387.1 GCA_019241915.1 Alphaproteobacteria bacterium | reverse complement strand
CCGGCGCAGCAGTGCGGTGTCGAACATCGGCATGGGCATTCCGGTGCCGCCGCTTGGGTTCACCGCAAGCCCGGGTGGCGCCATGGCTACGATCTCGTCGAGGCTGGAGGTCGCGTTGGCGGCGGGCTTCCAGCCCAGCATCCGAGCCACGGTCTGTAATGTCAGATGTGCCGGTGGATTGTCCGCCCAGTAGGCGAACACCATGCCGGCCTCGGCCAGCGTCATCTCGTCGATCGTCGGAAAGGGATAGGAGCAGCCGGTGGCGAGCGCGCCATAGATCGCGGTCAGCCCCCGGCGGCACCCGCCGGAAGCTGCGGCCGCGGGTTCGCCACCGGCGCGGCTTCCCCCGGATCGGGATCCTGCGCTCGGCGCAGCCCGGCGGCGGTGAGGATTACCGCTACCGCCTCGGTTACCTCGTCCATGGTCGCCTCGAGCTCGAACACCCCGTCGAGCGACAGCGCGGGCATGCTTCCGGCAAGCCCCGCCTGGATCACCCGCGCGGCGGCGTCGACCACGGCGCCGCCGCTTTTGCCGTTGAGGTCGTCGAGCGCATCGAGCAGCGCGCGCAGCTGGCCGAGCTTCAGCGGCGCGATCGGCAGCTCGCGGCCGCCGAGAATAATCCGCGCGCCGGTCATTCGAGCGTGCTCAGCATGCCGATCGTGCCGGTGGCGTCGGCGAACGCGCTGAAGTCGAACTCCTGGATCTCGTAGTCGTCGGTCTTGGTCGGCAGCGACAGCTTTGTCGCGGTGCAGGCGTTGAGCACCAGCGCCAGCCCCGCCGGCAGACCGAGCGTCGATTTCTGCGTATAGAACGTCGCCTTGAAGGTTGGGGTGAAGCCCATCAGCTGGTTCGTCACCACCAGCTTCTTGCCCGACGCGGTCGGCGCGTAGAGGTACGACACCTGGATCGCCGCGCCCGCATCGGCGGCGCTGAACGTATAGACCCCGGTCGCCGCGTTGAGCGAGTACTGGCCGGCTACCGACGGCGTCGTGACGCGGGTGAAGCGCCCGCCGGCATTGGCGCCGGCCGCGTAGAACACGCCGAGATCGTCGGAGAACGTCGCCGCGTTGGCGACCGTCACCGTGTACGGCGTCGTCGCCGGCACGCTGGCCGCCTCGTTCTCCGACACCGTCAGCTGACCGGTCGCCGTCGTCTGACCGAAGAACAGATCGCCGTAGATCGCGCCGAAGATGCGGGCGAACTTGGCCTTGCCGGTGATCTTGCCCTGGCCCCGCGCGATGTCGACAGGAAACTGGAACTGACCCCACAGCTCCTTGGTTTGCCAATCCCAGTCGATCTGCACATCCTGCAGAATGCCGAACTGGTCGGGTCCTATGCCCGAGCCGGTGACATCGGTGCGGTTGCCCCACAGCGCCCCGGCGCCGAATGCGAGTTGCATGTCAATGCTCCTCTTGCTGAGGGTTGGCGAGCCGCCGCTTCAGCTCTTCCTTGGCGGCGAAGGCGTGGTTCCACGCGGCGGTGACCGCAGCCACCGGCGAACCGGGAAAATGGTCGGCCCACCAGCTCTCGACGATGGCCTCGAGCGAGTACGGCAGGATCTCCGGCGCGGCAGCCGGCAGCGCCGCCTTGGGTACGGCGGTGTCGTTCATGGTCTTTTGCTCCAAGAAACCGTTTGTCCGGGGTGAAGCCCTGTTAAACCGCCGGCGAACCCCAGGGCGCCGGCAGCGCGAGAACTCGCCTACACGCACAGAATCTCAACCGGCACGATCGCCACCGCCTGGTCGCCGAGCACGCCTTCGTCGGTCTCGATCTTGCCGCTGATATACGCGTGCTGGACCATCGCCGGCAGGCCGAGGTCTTGAATGCCGGTCGCCGCCGATGGCGCGAGCGCCGCCTCGACCGCGTCGATCAGCGGGTTCAGTACGGTCGCCGGCGCCAGGTAGGGGTCGCTCGAATGCGCGTAGACGTAGAGGTCTACCGACAGCGTCCACACCGTTGGCGCTCCCAGCGTCTTGACCGCCGCCGTCTCGGTCTTCTGCGCCATAAACAGCGCCGGCTGCTCGGCCGGCGACACGTCGCTCCAATGCCGCAGCCGCCGCTCGGCGGCCACGAAATCGGCAGCGGTTTCGACCAGCCCGAACAGCGCCGCGTAAATCGGTTCGCGTACAATCACGACTGCATCGCCTCGACCGCGGCCTGCTCCACCGCCGTCCTGATTTCCGGCGCGGTCTCGGCGAGTGCCGAGCGCAAAAACGAGCGCTCGGGCATCGTCACCGCCGGCAGCCGCACCCGCTTGTAGAAGCGCTGCTTGCCGCGCCAAGCGAATGCCATCGCCCGCGCGCTCCGCGGCAGGATTTCGCGTGCCGGAATGACGCCGCCATATTCATGGATTGCGGCATAGGGCGCGTCGCTGCCGACAGTCGCGGTGACTGCAAGACCGGCGCGCTCGACGTTGACCGCGACGCTGCCGGCGAGCCGGCCGCTGTGCGGCCTCAATACCGCACCCGACAGGTTCCGTTCGACCCGCTCCCGTAGCACGCCGGCGAGCCGCTCGACCTGCTGCGACAGCCGCCGCGCCAGCGTCTGCGGCATCGCGCCAAACCGCGCGCCGAGCGCGGTCGGCCCCTCGATCGAGACCGCGATCACAGCGCCGCCGCCAGCGTCGCCGGATCGCTCGCGGTCGGCGCCGGCATGCGGGCAAAGCCGACAACCGGCGCGGCGATCCGGTATTGCGACAACAGCGTCTTTATGCTGTCGCTCATGTCCTTCTGCGAGAAGGTGACGGTTTCGCCGCTCATCAGCGCCTTCGACACCTCACCGATGCGCGTCCGCTCCCGGTAACGCTGGCACACCAGCTCGATGCAGGCTTGCGCGATGTCCGCCGGCACCGCCGCATATCCCGCGGTGTAGGTGACGATCACGTTCTGCGCCCGCCGCGTAAAGACGTAGCCGCGCAGCGCCAGCTCGGTCGGGCTGAACACATAGCCGGCGCCGAACCCGTCGCCGGGCAGCGACGGCGGGATCGCCAGCCCGTCGATCGACAGCGACAGCACCGCGGTCACCGGGAAATTGCCGAACGCAAGGCGTTGGCCGCCATTGCCGTCGCGGATTTCGACCCAGTCGGCCGCGGCAATCTGCCGGCCCAGCCAGCTCTCGATAAACCGGCTCGCGGCCGTGATCAGCCGGCCGAGCAGCGCATCGTCGGTCGCCGGAAACGGGTTCTGCCCGCTCTGCAGCCACGCCGTCACATCGCTCAGCTGGCACAAATCGCCATAAGGCATCGCCCTCCTCTTTCCAGGTTTCACCATGGAAGCGTCGACGGACGTGCGGGAGGGACGGGCCGCCGCATCCGCAACGCCCCCGTGGTGAACTCGTTCAGCCGTTGCCGATATTGGTGATGACGCCCATCGCAAACGGCGCGTAAACCGCCAGCACCTCTTCGGCATAGACGCCGACCTGGCGCTGGCGGGTCACCACGGGCCAGTCGATCTGGTAATAGTCCTGCCGGGTCTTGACCTCCGCGACGTTCGGCACCTCGTTCGATTGGTACTGCACCGGCAGGTTCTCGGCCCAGCCGATGATCGTGCCCGGCGGCACGCGCGGATGAATGCGCACCGGAATGTGCAAGCCGCCATTCAGCGCGAACGGGTTGAAGTACACCGAAACCGCCCCGGCCGCCGCCAG
>JAFAWI010000345.1 GCA_019241915.1 Alphaproteobacteria bacterium | reverse complement strand
AAGCTGGTGCCGATGCGTTCCTGGATGCCGACCAGCTCCAGCCGGGTCTCCTCGCGCAGCTTGCGGTCGAGCGCGGCGAGCGGCTCGTCGAGCAGCAGCAGCTTGGGCATCTTGGCGAGCGCACGGGCAAGCGCGACGCGCTGTTTTTGTCCGCCGGACAGCTCGTGCGGGCGGCGGCGCGCATAATCCGACATCTGCACCAGCGCCAGCATCTCGGCCACCCGCGCCGCACGGCAAGGACGCGCCATGCCCTCCTGTTTCAGGCCGAATGCGATGTTGTCGGCGACGTTGAGATGCGGGAACAGCGCGTACGACTGAAACATCATGTTGACCGGCCGCCGGTAGGGCGGCAGGTCGATCACGTCGCCGCCGCCGATCGCGATACGACCTCGATCGGGCCGCTCGAACCCGGCGATAAGGCGCAGCAGCGTGGTCTTGCCGCAACCGGAGGGCCCGAGCAGCGCGAACAACTCGCCCTCGTCGACCGACAGCGACACATCGCCGACCGCGGTCACCGCGCCAAATTTTTTGCTCACCTCGCTGAGTTCGAGAACCGGCATCAGCCGCCGGCCTTGATGCGGTTCCAGGCGCGCGTGCGGGCCCGCTCGTAATCGCGTGGCGCCGGCAGGTCGATGTAGAACAGCTTCCGCACCGCCTCCGGCGGATAGATGCCGGGATCGTCGCGGATTTCCGGCCCGACCAGCGCCGTCGCCGCCGCGTTGGGGTTGGGATACGAGACTGCGTCGCTGATCGCCGCGATCACTGGCGGCCGCAGAATATAGTCGATGAACTTGAGCGCGTTGTCGGGGTGCGGCGCATCCTTGGGGATGCCGAGCATGTCGATCGAGAACTGCGCCCCCTCCTTTGGCACGCGGAACGCGATCTTGACGCCGTTGCTGGCCTCGCGCGCCCGGTTGCGCGCCTGGATCACATCGCCCGAGTAGCCGAGCGCGAGGCAGAGATCGCCTGTCGCCAGATCGTTGATGTATTGCGACGAGTGGAATTTGCGTACGTAGGGGCGGATTTTGAGCAGCAGCGCCACCGCCTTGTCCAGGTCGCCGAGATCGCGGCTTTTCGGGTCGATGCCGAGATAGGCGAGCGCCGCCGGGATCACCTCCTGCGGCGTGTCGAGCAGCGAGATGCCGCAGGCGGCAAGCCTCTTCGCGTTGTCCGGGTCGAACAGCAGCGCCAGCGTGTCGCGCGGGCCATCATTGCCGAGCGCCTGCGCCGCCAGCGCCTCGTTGTAGCCGATGCCCGTGACGCTCCACAGGTAGGGCACGCCATGCGCGTTGCCGGGATCGGCGGCGGCTGCCAGCGACAACATCGCCGGGTCGAGGTTTTTCAGGTTGGGGAGCTTTGCCTTGTCGAGCTCGCGGAACGCGCCGGCCTTGATTTCGCGCGCCATGAACGGGCTGGCCGATGGCACCACGACATCGTAGCCCGACTGCCCGGCGAGCAGCTTCGCTTCAAGCACCTCGTTACCGTCGTAGACATCGTAGGTGACGGCGATACCGGTCTCGCTCGTGAAATTGGCGATCGTGTGCGGCGCGATGTAGTCGGACCAGTTGTAAACATGCAGCTCCGGTTGTTCGGCGTGCGTCGGCCCCATCGCCAACAGCGCGCCGACAAACGCGACGATGATCGACCGATCCCGCATCCCGTTGGATAGACCAGCGCGCGCCGCCGCTTGTCAATCTTGTGCCGTGCGGCCTTCCCGGCCGATGATGGCGGCATGACCACCTTTCATCTGTTGCGGCACGGCGAGCACGCCGTGCAGGGGAAAATATGCGCCGGGCGGATGCCCGGCGTCTCGTTGTCCGAGCGCGGCCGGGCCGAGGCGGAGCGCGCAGCGCAGCACCTTGCCGGCGTCGGGATTGCCGCGATCTACGCGAGCCCGCTGGAGCGGGCGCAGGAAACCGCGGGTATCGTCAGCCGCCGGCTCGGCCTGCCGGTCACGGTGCTCGACGATCTCAGCGAGCTCGATTTTGGCGAGTGGACCGGTCTTACCTTCGACGAGGTGCGCCGGCATCCGCTGTGGCCCGAATGGGCCTCGCACCGCAGCCTGTCGTGTATTCCCGGCGGCGAGACGATGCGCGCGGTGCAGCGTCGCGTGGTCGAAGCGCTGATGGAGATGCGCTCGCAGCATGCGGACGACCATGTCGTCGTCGTCAGCCACGGCGACGTGATCCGCGCCGCGCTGGTCTTTGCCCTCGGCATGCCGCTCGATTTTTACGCGCGGATCGAGGTCGCGACCGCCTCGCTCAGTACGATGCGGATCGACGCGAACGGTATCCGGGTCATCGCAGTCAACGAACGCCTCGGCGGCTGAGCTCTCTACTTCGCAGCAGCGGCGGCTCGTTTCGCGGCGCGTTCGACCAGGCTGTGCAACGCCAGCCGTTCGGCGACCGGGACCGGTTCGCCGGTCCGCTTGAGCAGCAATGCGCCGTCGCGCGACACCGCAAGCGGCTCGTAGAAGCGGGATTTCGGCTCGCCGAACAGTACCTCGCCAAGGGCGAGCCGGACCGAGGCGACATAGCGCTTGGTTTCTTCCGGCAGACTGCAGCGGCGGCACAGCGAATCCTCGAACCGCCCAGGACCGGCGTTGTAGGCCGCGAGGAATCCCGCGGGACCGTAGCGGTCGTACATTTCGCGTAGATAGGCGCTGCCCGCGAGCACGTTGTTGCGCAGCTCGTATCCGTCCTCGCCGAGGCCGTAGCGGTCGCTGAGGTCGGCATAGGTCGCCGGCATCACCTGCATCAGCCCCATCGCGCCTTTTGGCGAGGTGGCGGCGGAATCGCCGTTGCTCTCCACCCGCATCACCGCGCGGATCCACATCTCGGGGAGATCGAACCGGGAGGACGCTTCGGCGATGACCGGCTTCAAAGCATCGCCAGCGGCCAACGCTCCGCCGACCGGCGCCGGTGGCCGCGGCACCAGGCGGTAGCTGGCGAGCGCAATGCGCGCCACCGTTTCGACTGTTTCGGCCCCTTCTGCGTAAAGAATGCCGAAATCGGTCTCGCGTTCGCCGACCGCGGCTCTGGCACGGAACGCGCCGCGGTACGTGTCGAGTGCGGCCGTGGCAGCATCTGCGGCGCTGGCGGCCAGTCGCCTGTAGATCTCGCCAAACGGCCTTGCCGCGGCGGCCCGCGGTTCGACCGGCTCGAGCGGCGCCGCCGCCTCGTCGCGTATCGCCGCATAGGCCTGCACAAAGCTCGACGACCAGAACGCGCGCGCCTCATTGCCGCCTGAGCTCCCGCTCAGCAGCAGGCCGAGTGCCAGCAGCCAGCCAATCACGCCGCCTGCTCCTTGAGGCTCGCCAGCGCCTCGTCCGCCGCCCGCAAGCCGCTCTCGTAGGCGCCATGCACGGTCGAGAAGAAATTGGGCGAGGTCGCTTCGCCGGCAAAAAAGAGACGGCCATCGACCGGCGCGGCGAGACGCGCCCGGTCATCGGCATGGCCGGGCTTGGCATAGGAGTAAGAGCCGCGCGCGAACCGATCAGCACGCCACGACGAAGCCGCGAGCGGCGTCAACTGCCGGCGGATGGCACTGCCGCGCAGCGACGCCAGCTCGTCGGCAGCGAATGCGGCCGCCGCCGCGATGCCCTCGCGTTCGAGCCGAGCCGCGAATGCGCCGCCAAAAAAACACTGGATTACCGGCCGGCCGAACGGCCGCACCTGATAACTCATCGTCTCGCGACATGTCGTCGAGCCGACCAGGAAGATGTCGCCGGTCTCGTCCAAGTCGTCCATCCGGCCATCAAACCCGAGGAACAATTTATCGGCAAGACCGAGGGGCAGACCGTCCGCGGCAGCGAGCTTGTGCGGGAGCGGCGGGTCGAAAGCGAGGTGCTCGGCGGCCAGGATATCGGTGGGGACGGTAACGACGAGGCGCGCCGCGGCGATGCGGCCGCGCGCCGTTTCGAGCACGATGCTGCGGCCGGAGTGGTCGACGCGCGATACCGCAGCG
>JAFAWI010000156.1 GCA_019241915.1 Alphaproteobacteria bacterium | reverse complement strand
TTCCTGGATCGGGTGGACGATAACCTCGGCCTTTTCCGGCGACATGAAATAGGGCAGCGCGCCATCCGCGACCTCGCCCGCTGTGCGCAAGCCCGCAGGCGAAATCGGTGCGGTGTAGATTTTCAGACCCGGATTGCCATGGACGATACTGCGCAGCGGCTTCCCGAGGCCAGTCGAGCCGGGCCCTGTGTAGGGGATGTCATAATGCGCGCCGTGGTGCTCGAGCGGCGCCTTGCGCGCCAGCACCTGTCGGATGATCGCGACATATTCGCGCGTGCGCGCCTGCGGCCGGCCGAACGGCACGCCGTGCCAACCCTCGATGACCTGCGGGCCCGACGGGCCGATGCCGCACAGAAAGCGGTTGCCGGACAGCGCCTGCAGCGACACCGCGGTCATCGCCGCGCAGGTGGGCGTGCGTGCGGGCATCTGCATGATGCTGGTGCCGGCTTTGATCCGGCTGGTGCGCGCCAGCACCCAGGTGACTGGTGTCACCGCGTCGGTGCCATAGGCTTCACCGGCCCAGATCGCGTCAAAGCCGAGCCGTTCGGCCTCCCACACCAAATCCATGCCGATGCCGCCCTCGTCGGGCGAGAATTTGAGCGTCGTCGCCAGTCTCATCGGGCCGTTCTCATCCCAGATAGGCGCTGCCGGCGTCGGCGATGCGCTCGACCGATCCCAGCCAATCGTCGAGGTCGCGGTCGAACGGTTCGACCATCACATGGCCGACACCGACAGCGGCGAACCCGTCGAGCCGCGCTCGCAGTTCGCCCTCGTCCTTGCCGTCCCATGCGGCGCGCAGCGAGATCGCGAATTGCGGTTCCGGCCGCGCCTCGCGCAGCCGCTTGACCAGCGGCGCGGCCTGGTCGGGGGTCGCGCGCGAGCCGTGCCAGCCGTCGAGCCGCGCGGCGCGCCTCAGCGCCGGCTCGGAGGTGCCGCCGATCCAGATCGGGATCGGCTTTTCCGGCTTGGGCATCATCCGCATCCGGTCGATCAGCGCCGGCACCCATCGCGCCTCAAAACTCACCGGATCGTCGCTCCACACCGCGCGCATCATCGCGATGCCCTCGTCCATGCGCCGGCCGCGCTCGCTGAACGGCACGCCCAGCGCGGCGAACTCGGCCTCCATCCAGCCGACCCCGGCGCCGAGGATCAGCCGCCCGCCGGACAGGTTTTGCAAGGTCGCCAGTTCCTTGGCGAGCGGCAGCGGATGGCGCATCGGCAGCACCAGAACGCTGGTGCCGAGGCCGACCCGGCTCGTATGGGCCGCAGCCCAGGTCAGGGTCAGCACCGGGTCGTAGAAATTGGGTGAGGGCGGATACATCGCGCCGGCCGGCACGATGATGTGCTCGCTGGTCCACACATCGGCGAACCCGAGCTGCTCGGCCTGAACCGCAGCGCGCCGGATGCCGTCGGGGCTGGCCTTGCGCCCGATTTGAGGCAGGTGAATCCCAAGGCGCATCGCTTTTCCGCTTCGCCGCTCCGTCGAGGCGGCAAAGTGAGCCGGCGCGGGCGGCGTTGCAAGAATTTGCCGCGGCAGGGAGAACCGCGCGTGTTATGACCAAATGATCGCAACAGCGCGGAGGCCGGCGACCGCCGTCGGTCCGACGCGCCGAGGGGGGATAAGATGAGGGCAATGCTTGCGCTGGCGCTTATCGCGGTGTCGCTGCTGCTCGGGGTCGCCGTAACCGCGTGCTCGAACGAAGTCGGCGGCGATGTCTACGAGAACGAAAAGCACGGCGGCTATCCCGGACCCGGCACAAGAAGCCCCGGTCGCGACAGCTAGCGGCGGCGCGCGGGGGGCACCTGAGCTGGGATGGAGACCGGCCGGTGAGGCCTCCCTGTTCGTGCCGAACCGGCGGTTGCCGCCTTGTGGCCGTGCCAAACTAGCATAGCCATGCAGAATTGAAAGGGGTGATCTGCGGGCGGCGCGGGATGCTGCCTGACGGCCTCTGCTGGAGATGCGGCCGCCGCGTTGACCCCGCCGCGCCGACGATGGTTTGCTCGCTGTCGGTCCCGCGAGGAGGCAGAGCCTATGATCATCGACTGCCACGGCCACTACACGACATCGCCGCGCCAGCACGAAGCCTGGCGTACCCAGCAGATCGAAGCGAACGCCGCGGGCCGAGCGGCGCCGCCGCGCCCGGCGATCACCGACGATGAGATCCGCGAGACCATCGAAGGCGGACAGCTCAAGCTGCAGCGCGAACGCGGCACCGATTTGACGATCTTTTCGCCGCGCGCCGCCGGTATGGGCCACCACCTCGGCGACGCATCGACCAGCGAGGGCTGGGCCGCCGCCTGCAACGAATTGATCCACCGGGTCTGCCTGCTGTTCCCAAAAAATTTTATCGGGGTCGGCATGCTGCCGCAGAGCGCACGGGTCAGCCCGAAAAACTGCCTCGGCGAGATCGACCGCTGCGTCGGCGAATACGGTTTTGTCGGCATCAACCTGAACCCCGACCCGTCGGGCGGTCATTGGCAGGACCCGCCGCTCGGCGACCGTTACTGGTATCCGATCTACGAAAAGATGGTGGAGTACGACATCCCGGCGATGGTGCATGTCAGCGCCGCGTGCAACCCCGCGTTCCACACCACCGGGTCGCATTACCTGTCCGGCGACACCACCGGCTTCAATCAGCTGATGACGTCCTCGGTGTTCAAGGACTTTCCGGCGATCAGGTTCATCATCCCGCATGGCGGCGGCGCGGTGCCGTATCATTGGGGGCGCTATCGCGGCTTGGCGCAGGACGCCAAGCTCGGTGTGCTGTCCGAGCTGATGCTGAACAATGTGTTCTTCGACACCTGCGTCTATCATCTGCCGGGACAGGAGCTGCTCGCCAAGGTGATCCCTGCCGACAACATCCTGTTCGCGTCGGAGATGATCGGCGCGGTCCGCGGCGTCGACCCCGAGACCGGCCATCACTACGACGACACCAAGCGCTACATCGACCAGCTCCCGCTGTCGGCCGCCGACAAGGCGAAAATCTTCGAGGGCAACGCCCGCCGCGTCTACGCCCGTCTGTCGGCGCAGATCGAACGGCAGGCAAAGGCGTAGGTCGTCGTCATAATCCCCTCTCCCGCTTTGCGGGAGAGGGTGGCGAGCGAAGCGAGCCGGGTGAGCGGGCCTGCGTGCTCAATCCTCCG
>JAFAWI010000697.1 GCA_019241915.1 Alphaproteobacteria bacterium | reverse complement strand
CGCTTCGAAGACGCGGATCGTCGGAATGCCGGGCAGCGCCTCGGCATACGGTCGGCGCGGGATATGCACCGTCACGCGGTGCCGGGCAAACCGCGGCGGAACGCGATGGTTGGGCAGCCAGCCGGCATACACGATGCCGCCGCGTTCGAGCGCCTCCAACGCCTCCTGCGGATAGCGCACGCCGTGCAGCGTCGCCCGCAAGCCGAGCTGCGTTGCCGGCTCCACCAGGAACTCATGCAGCTCGTCGCTGCGCTCGCCGTCACCCCAATTGCCGATCCAGACGAGATCGCCGTCCGGCACCACCTCGGGCGACGGGCGAAACAGCGTGGTATCGGCGGCCTCGTGCCATGTCCAGACGCGGCGGCCCCAGCCTGCCCGCTGATAAATCCGCGCAAGAGCGGCGCCAAAAGCGAGAACCCCGTCATACCCCGAGAGATCGAAGCGTGAGATTTCTTCCGGCCGCGACGACGCGCGATGGTGTGTGTCGTGAAACAACAGGACAAAGCGTCCGCCGCCTTTGCGCAGCGCGCCGATCGCGTTGACGAGCGCCGGCGGGTTCCATTCGTGGACCACGACAAGATCCGGTTCGGCCGCGCCGAGAGCGTCGAGCGCTTCCGGAACGGAACGGTAAAGGCGGGGCGCGAGGTGCGCAAAGCGAGCGGCATTTTCCACCAGGGCGGCTGCGCCCGCATCCATCACCAGGTTCGCTCGGCTCCAGCCGTCGGCCGGCTCGAGCACCTCGACCGTGTGCCCGCGCGCCTGAAGCGCGGCGATCACCCCGCGCAAGAAATGCGCGTTGCCATTGTTCCAGCACGAGACAACCGAGTGAACCGCAAAGCATATCCTCATGCGGCGGCCTCGGCGTCGACGGGTGGGCGCGCAGGCGCCAGCAGCTCGCGGTAGAGCGCGACGTAGCCGCGCGCCATCCGTTCGGCGCTGTAAGTCAGCGCCCGGCGCCGCGCGGCGCGGCCGGCCGACTGCGCGGCGCCGGCATCCGACAACAACCGCTCGATCGTGCCGGCCAACGCGTCCGAATTGTCGGGGTCGACAAAATGTGCCGCCCCGTCCCACAGCTCGCGCATCGTCGGGATGTCGCCGACGACGAGCGCGCAGCCGGACAAGGCCGCTTCGAGCACGGCAAGCCCGAACGGCTCGTAGCGCGCCGGCGCCACAAAGACGGCGGCTTCGGCCATTTGCGCCGCGAGTGCGGCGCCATCGAGCCTGCCGAGCAGCCGCAGGTTGTGCGGCACCGCTCCGTGCGGGCTTCCCGGCCCGGCGACCGAGACCGGATGCGCAATTTGCGAAGCGGCCCGGCACACCGCCGCGATATTCTTCGCCTCGTCCCAAAGGCGGCCGGTGGCGAGCGCAAAACGCCGTTTCCGGCCAGGCCGGTAGCGTTCCGGATCGCGCCCGTTGTGGATCACACGCGAGCATCGCGGGGTGCCGTTAGCGGCAATAAAACTGTCGAGAAAGGCGCAACTCGGCGCCACCACGCACCGCGCCGCTGCCACGCCCCGAGCGAGCCGGTCGCGGTATGCGTCCCAGCAGGCCGGTATCGCGTCTTGGCGGCAGGCGCGCCACCAGCTCGGCACGCAGGAATGCGCGACCACCGCCACCGGGGCTGCGAAGCCGGCGGCAGCGTCGGCGTAACCGTTGATGTGGACGACATCCGGTGCAAATCGGGCCTCGGCCTCCCGCAGCCGGTCGCGCGTGCGCCGCAGGTCCGCCGCCGGCTCCGCCATCCATTCGAGCTTCAGCGGGCTCGCGATCAGCCGCAGATTGGGCAGCGCCGCCGCCGCTCTCAGCTGGTCGCGGTTCGGCTCGCCGCCCATCGCCACAAGCAGCACCTCGACGCCGTGCGGCGCCAAGGCCTCGACGAGCTGCAGCGCGTAGCTCCACACGCCGCCGACGGTGTCGCCCGTCATCAGGACGCGGCGCGGCATGCTGCCGTTCATGCCGCGGGGTGCTCCAGCTCCCGCAGCGGCAACGGACGGTCCGACTGCACGTCGCTCAGCCGAGCAAAGCGAGCGATATAGTAGTCGACCGCCCGTTCCCAAGCGCGATCGTCCGGGTCGCCCCATAAACGGCGATAATCCGGCGAGCCGGGGTACGGGAACAGCGGCACCGGGTCGTTGGCCCTGACGCCGCTGCCGCGCAATGTTTCACGCCAGGTGTCGACCGCGCCTTGATCGTCGTGCGGCATCTCGATCAGATTCGCCTGGACGAACCGAATGTGCCGCTTGGCCAGCACAAGCAGCTCGCCGAGCTGCTCGGTCGTCAGCCGGCAATCCTTGTCGAGCATGTCTCGCCCCTCGGGCGACAGGCTTTCGATCCCGGCTTCGACCGAAACGCAGCCTGCCTCGCCGAGCAGCCGGATCATGTCCGGCTTCCACAGATCGATCCGCGTCTGCACCCCGAACCGGACGCGGCGGTCGGCCAAGGCGGCGAGCAGCGGCCGGTTGGGCAGAAAGATTTCGTCGATGAAGTAGAGGTACTCGACTCCCTGCGCGATCAGCCGGTCGATTTCGGCCAGCAGCGGCGCCAGCGCGCGCCGCCGATAGACGTCGCGGTGCGTCTCCTTGGCGCAAAACGTGCAGCGGTAGGGGCAGCCGCGCGACGCCTCCACCTCGGCGCCCGGCCCGTCCGGCGGCGCATCGAAGCGGTGATGATGGTGGCGATGGCGGTGGATCCAGTCGTCGCCCCATGCGAGCGGCGCCAGGTCGGTGAAGCGCGAGAGGCGCGGCCCACCGAATATCCGCGGACCGCCTTCGCCGCGAACCGCGGTGCCGGCAACGCTGTCGCGCCCGTTGGCGATGTCGACCAGCACCTCTTCGCATTCGCCCATCACCACGATATCGACCGGCAGCTTTGCCAGTGTCGCGCGCGGCGTCGTCGATCCGTGCGGCCCGACCGCAACCTTCAGACCCGGCGCGCCGCCGAGCGCCGCCAGCGCCTCCTGCGGGACGCGCAGTTCGGGCGGGGCGCAACGCCAGAACAGATAGCTCGGCGCTGTCGTCATCACGATCATATCGGGGCGACAGCCGGTTACCGCGGCTGCCATCCGGGCCGGCCCCAGGTTGAAAAGATGCGCGTCGATGATCTCGGCGGCGTGCCCGGCGGCTTCCAGCAGCACCTTGGCGCAACCCAGTTCGAGCGGAAGATGCGGTTCGCGGCAGCCGAAATAGATGCTGCCCGCAAAATCCCAGCGCGGATTGACCAGCGCAACCCTCACGCCAGGGCCTCGGCCTGCTCGGGCCGCGCGGCCGGCATAGCCGTTCTCAGCCAGGCCGCCAGCCGCCGCAGGCCATCGCCCGGCGCGATCTTGGCGCGCCAGGCCGTCGCCGCGGTGAAGGCGGAGGTATCCGAAACGTACCAGGCCTGGTCACCCGGACGCCAATCTGCAAACTCGACGCCCGGCCTGACGCCGACGACATCCGGGATCAGCGCGAGCAATTCGCGCAGGCTGAGCGCGTTGTACGGTCCCCCGCCCAGGTTGAAGGCCCGGCCGCCGCCTGTTCGCTCGGCAAAGCGCAATGCGCGCAGATAGGCCTCGACCGCATCGTCGACATAAAGCACGTCACGCAATTGGTAGCCGTCGCCAAAAACAGTGATCGGCGCACCGGCGAGGGCCGATATCAGAAAATGCGCGACCCATCCCTGGTCCTCGGTGCCGAACTGGTGCGGCCCGTAAAGACAGCTCATCCGCAGGACGACCGTCTTCTGCCCGTACACCCGTGCGTAATCCAAGACATACTGATCGGCGACCCCCTTCGAACACCCATAGGGGCTGTGCAGCGATAGCGGCGTCGCCTCGTCGGCGCCGCCGCGCAAGCTCGCGTCGCGCGGCACGTAACGCAGGCCCTCGCGGACCATCTGGCGGCGCGGGATGAATTCGCCGTAAACCTTGTTGGTGGAGGCAAAAACCACCGGCGCCTGCGGCGCGCCGCTCCGCATTGCTTCGAGGATGTTGAGCGTGCCGCGGGCATTGACGTCGAAGTCGCCGGTGGGATCAGCAAGGCTGCTCGTCACGGCCACTTGCGCCGCGAGATGAACGACCGCTTTTGCGCCCTTGATAAGGTCGCGCGCGACAAACGGGTCGCGGACATCGGCGATCTCGACCGCCAGCCGCCGCTTGTGACGCGCAAGCAGCCACTCGAGGTTCTGTTCGACGCGGTCGCGCCCGAGGCTGTCAAAGATCAGTACGTCGCAGCCGGCGGCGGCGAG
>JAFAWI010000619.1 GCA_019241915.1 Alphaproteobacteria bacterium | reverse complement strand
CGCGAGGCGGCGGGCGAAGGCCGGCGGGTCGGGCAGCTGCTCGCCTTCGACGATGCGCGCCTGGTCGAGCAGCAGCCAGGCGAATTCCTGGAGCTGATCCGACGCGCCGTCCTGGCCGACCGAGGCCGCGAGGCGTGCGATCAACCGATGGTTCGGGTTGATCTCGAGGATCCGCTTTGCCGCGCTATCCAATTGACGATGCTGCTTCAACAGCCGTTCGAGCCGCATGTCCAAGTCGCCCTCGTCGGCCACCAGACACACCGCGCTGTCGGTCAGCCGGGCCGAGCTGCGCACATCCTTGACGGTGTCGCCGAGCGCCAGTTTGAAGATGGCGATCAGACTGCCGAGTTTGGCCGGCGGCTCGGGCTTCTCGGCGTCCTTCTCGGCCGCATCTGCGACCGCGATCTTGTCGAGATCGACCCCGCCGCGGGTGGCCGATTTGAACGGCTTCTCCTTGTAAGTGCCGACCGCGCCGACCCAGAACTCGTCGACCGGGTCGGTTAGCAGCAGCACCTCGACCCCGCGCGCGCGGAAGCCTTCGAGCTGCGGGCTTTTGGCAACGAGATCGAGATTGTCGCCGCTGATCGTGTAGATCGCTTCCTGTCCGGGTTTCATCGCCGCGACGTAATCGTCGAGCGAAACCCAGCCCTCGCGCGCGGTCGAGCGGAAGCGGGCGAGCGACAGCAGCGAATCGCGCTGGTCGCGGTCTTCGTAGAGGCCCTCCTTGAGCACCGCGCCGAAATTGTCCCAGAACTTGGCGTATTCCTCGGCAGCGTCAGCCGCCTGCTTCTGCAGTTCGCTCAGCACCCGCCCGGTCAGCTGGCGGCGCATGCGGGCGACAACCGGGTTCGACTGCAGCATCTCGCGGCTGATGTTGAGCGGCAGATCCTCGCTGTCGACGACACCGCGCATAAAGCGCAGATACGGCGGCAGCATCTCGCTCTCGTCGGTAATGAAGACGCGGCGGACGTAGAGCTTGACCTGCGTCTTGCGCTCCGGCTCGAACAGATCGAACGGTTTCGCTTCCGGGACGAACAGAAGATACGTGTACTCGACAGTGCCCTCGGCGCGCGCGTGCAGCGTCAGCCACGGCTCGTCGACGCTGTGCCCGACATGGCGGTAGAATTCCTTGTACTGATCCTCGGAGATATCCGCCCGCGGCCGCGTCCACAGCGCCGAGGCCGCGTTGATCGTCTCCTCTTTGCCGGCGTCGGCCAGCACGATCGGCAGCGCGATATGATCGGAATAGGTTTTGACGATCTGCCGGATGCGGTGCGTCTCAAGGTATTCCTCGTCGCCTTCGCGGATATGCAGCGTGATCCGCGTGCCCCGCTTCAAATTGGGTTCGGGGGCGATGGTGAACTCGCCCTTGCCGTCGCTCTCCCAGCGCCAGCCTTGCTCCTCGCCGGCCTTGCGGCTCAACACCTCGACCTTGTCGGCGACCATAAAGGCGGAATAGAAGCCGACGCCGAACTGGCCGATCAGGCTCATGTCCTTCTTCGCGTCGCCGGTCAGGTCCTTCATGAATGCGGCGGTGCCGGAACGCGCGATCGTCCCTAGGTTCTCGACCAGCTCGTCGTGGTTCATGCCGATGCCGTTGTCGGCAATCGTCAATGTCTTCGACGACTTTACCGGGGTCAGCACCAGGCGGTAATCCGCATCGCCCGCGATCAGCTGCGGCTCGGTGATCGCGGCGTAGCGCAAGCGGTCGCAGGCGTCGGAGGCGTTGGAGATCAACTCGCGCAGAAAGATCTCTTTCTGGCTGTAGAGCGAGTGCGTGACGATGTCGAGCAGGCGACTGACTTCCGCCTGAAATGACAAGGTTTCCTGTGGCATGATCGCGGCGGGCCGATGATTTGGGATGCCCGCAATATGTGCAGCAGCGGCAGGGGCCGCAACCCTGCGCGGTGTCGTCTGGGAGTGGGAAATCAACATGATCACCGGCCGCACGCGCCTGATCGCGCATCTTGGCTACCCGACCGACACCTTTACCGCGCCGCTGATCTACAACCCGTGGTTTGCGAGCCGCGGGATCGACGCGGTCGTCGTGCCGATGGGGGTCAAGGCCGAGGACTACCCGCTCTTCCTGCGCAGCCTGTTTCGCCTCAGCAATATCCACGGTGCGCTGGTGACGATGCCGCACAAGGTGACGACGGTCGGCCTGCTCGACGAGGTCAGCACCGCCGTCCGCATCGCCGGTTCGTGCAACGCGATCCTGCGGCGGCCGGACGGCTCGCTTTTTGGCGACATGTTCGACGGCGAAGGTTTCGCCCGCGGCGCCAAGCGCAGCGGGTTCAATTTTGCCGGCGCTCGCTGTCTGGTCGTGGGGACCGGCGGCGTCGGTGCGGCGATCGCCGCCGCGATCGCGCCGGAGCGGCCG
>JAFAWI010000586.1 GCA_019241915.1 Alphaproteobacteria bacterium | reverse complement strand
AACCGCGTCTCGACGCCGAGTGCGAGGATCTGATCGACCTCTTCGTCAGTCACCGATTCGGGCAGCCGGAAGCGCGGGATCTGGGTCCGCATCATTCCGCCGCCTTTGGCGTCGCCGTCGAAGATCACGCAATGGTAGCCGAGCGGGGCCAGGTCGCGTGCCACGGTCAGCGAGGCCGGCCCGGCGCCGATGAGCGCCACGCGTTTGCCGTTCTTCGGCGCAAGCTTGGGCATATAGCCGCTGATGTCGCCTTTGTTGTCGGCGGCGACGCGCTTCAGCCGGCAGATCGCGACGGGCTCCTTCTCGACGCGGCCGCGGCGGCAGGCCGGCTCGCACGGGCGATCGCAGGTGCGCCCGAGGATGCCCGGGAAGACGTTCGATTCCCAGTTGATCGCCCACGCTTCGCTGTAGCGCCGCGCCGCGATCAGCCGGATGTAGTCGGGCACCGGCGTATGCGCCGGGCAGGCCCATTGGCAGTCGACAACTTTATGGAAATAGTCGGGATTGCTGATATCGGTGGGTTGCACAAACGTCTCCCGCCGGGCTAACCCCGCCAGCCCGATTGTCCCCTTGGCGCGTCGCGCCCGCCACCCGCACGCGGATCACACGGCGCGGCGGCTCAGGGGGCGCTTATACCCCGACCGGCCGGAGCCGTCATCCCTTCCGACGCGCATGGCAGCGGCCGATCGGCATCGCTCATATGGCTTTGCCCGCGGCCGGCCGCAAGCCGCAGCAAACAGCCCCGGCGCAGGCGGCTGGGATTCGCGCGGCACCCGCCAAAACGGGACGGCGCTTATCCGGCGGGGGTCAGATGCGCGACCCTCGGCATCACCTCATGGGCCAGCAACCGCATCGATTCCCGCCATACCTCGGGTGTCTCGCTGTAGTCGAAGCAGAACAGGAGCAGCGAGCCGAACCCGCCGACCTCCTCGTACATCCGCTCGATCTTGTTGACGACCGTGTCCGGCGAGCCGATCAGCCAGTTGTGCGTGGCGCAGTATTCGGGGGTGACGTCGCTGTCGGCGACGCTCTCGTCGTGCTTCAAGAACTGGATGACCCCGACATCGGTCAACAGCGGCAGGAAGTATTCGCGCATCATGCGGCCCATCTGCGCCCCGACCGACAATCGCCACGCCGCCTCGTCGGTATCGGCGACAAAGATTTCGCGCACCAGGCGCCAGTCGCGCCGCCGCGGCGTGCGGCCGCTGCGCCGCGCGCCCTCCTCGACCGACTCCCAATGGCTGGCGACATAGCCGGGATTGAGGTTGAGGCTCATCGGCAGAAAGCCGTGCTCGCCGGCGAGCTTCAGCGTCTCCGATCCCTTGCTGACGCCGGCGACCCCGATCGGGGGGTAGGGCTTCTGCAGCGGCTTGATGTGCGCGCGCAGCGTCCGCAGCTGCGGCTCGATCAGCGATACCTGCCAGTACTTGCCGGCATAGTCGAACGGCTCGTCGGAGGTCCACAGCCTGAGGATGATGTCGAGCGCCTCGCGCGTCATCTCGCGGTGCTGGCCCGAATTGCCGTCGACATGGAACATTGCCCAGTCGCTCGGCAGCCCGCTTGCGGCGACGCCGAAATTGAGCCTCCCCTGTGCCATGTGGTCGAGCATCGCCACCCGGTTGGCCAGCTCGGCGGGATGATGGTAGGGCAGCAGGAAGCCGCCCGGAGCCAGCCGGATGCGGCTTGTCTCCATCAAGGCCTGGGCGATCAGCAGGTCGGGCGAGGGATGCGGCTCCCAAGGCGCGGTGTGATGCTCGCCGATCCAGGCCTCGCTGAACCCCAGCTCGTCGGCCCAGCGCAGCGTCTGCAGGTCCCAGCGGTGGCCGTCGTAAAGGCCGCGTTCGGGCGGGTGCGACGGCATCGTAAACAGACCGTACTCCATGACGATGTCCTCCTGCCGTTGTGGATAACCCGGTTGCCGCTGTGGACGGTTTTTGTCGGTGCTGTGGATGACCCGGCGGCGGGCAGTCTAGCGCACCCGCGCCGCCGCATCAGCGGCGAAAGCATGTGTAAACGGCGCGTAACCGACGGTCGGTTGTTCTGCAACGATGATTACAAAACAGGCAGTGAGCGAATTTTTTGGTTACGCCATTAGCAAAAGAGTTGCAGACCGCTTGCTTCGCTCTTATGAAAGACCGCATCGCAGGGACGGTGTCCCCAACGTCCCGGTGCAGGGAGGTACCCATGGCCGTGAAGCGCAGCGTCGAGGCGCATTTTCGGAAATGGCATCTGAATGAGCAGGCCACGATCGATCATCTTGTCAGGTCGCTCGCTTTTGAAACTCCTCACGTCGAAAACCGAACCCACGACGCGGTGACCGCCAGCGGCCTCTGCGTCGAAGATCAGGTCCGCAAGACCTGGAACAACCCCGTCATCGGCCTCGCGATCTTCTGATTCGAGGTTTTTTTACGTCTGAACGGTCGGTGCCGGCGATCGCAGCCGCCGTGGCGCTGCGCGTGCCGGACAACGGCGCCGCGCCCCGGAATTGACCGGCGCTTCGCCTTTTCATAGGGTGCCTGCCCGAGGGCAGCCGCGCGACGGCTCGTCTTTTCCGGAAAGGGACGAGGCATGAAGCCGACCGTGCGTCCGGCCAATCCGTGTTTTTCATCCGGGCCCTGCGCCAAACGGCCGGGCTGGTCGCCGGCGGCGTTGTCTCAAGCCTTGGTCGGGCGCTCGCATCGCTCGGCTTCAGGGCTGGCGCAATGTGCCGAAGTCATCGAACGGTCGCGTACGGTGCTGCAAATCCCGGCCGACTACAAAATCGCGATCGTGCCGGGGTCGGACACCGGCGCGGTGGAAATGGCGCTGTGGTCGCTGCTCGGCCCGCGCGGCGTGGACCTGCTGTCGTGGGAGAATTTCAGCGAGACCTGGGTCGACGACGTCGTCAACCACCTGAAGCTCCCCGACATCCGGCGGTTTCACGCGCCGTACGGCAAATTGTCCGACCTGTCGGCTGTCGACCCCGACCGCGATATCGTTTTTGTGTGGAACGGCACGACCTCGGGGGTGCGCGTGCCCCATGGCGACTGGATCGCCGACAGCCGCAAAGGGCTGACGATCTGCGATGCGACGTCGGCGGCGTTTGCGATGCGGCTGCCTTGGGCCAAGCTCGATGTCGTCACCTGGTCATGGCAGAAGGCGTTGGGCGGGGAGGCGGCGCACGGGATGATCGCGCTGTCGCCGCGCGCGGTCGAGCGGCTCGAGAGCTACACGCCGCCCTGGCCGCTGCCCAAGGTGTTCCGGATGATCGCCAACGGCAGGTTGATCGAAGGATTGTTTCGCGGCGAGACGATCAACACGCCGTCGATGCTGTGCGTCGAGGATGCGATCGACTTGCTGAAATGGGCGGAGGCGATCGGCGGCCTCGCCGCGCTGACCGCTCGCGCCGAGGGCAATCTCGCGGCCGTCGCAGGCTGGGTCGAACGATCGCCCTGGGCACGCTTTCTGGCCGCCGACCCGAGGATCCGGTCCTGCACCTCGATCTGCCTCGAAATCGCCGATCCGTGGTTTGCCGCGCTGTCGCCCGAGTCGCGTTTCGCGGTGT
>JAFAWI010000561.1 GCA_019241915.1 Alphaproteobacteria bacterium | reverse complement strand
GTCGCCGCCGCGACGGTCGGCTACGACACGGCGAGGATCGGCGACGGTGCCGACATGATGGCGCGCGGCGTAATCTCACACGCCAACGGTTTGGCCGCTGCGCTCGGGGTCGCCGCGGGGCAATCGTGCCGTGATGCTGCTGTGAAGCTGCAATCGGCCAGATCGGCAAAAACCGCGCCGCCCGAAGCGCTTGAGGCGGCGTTCCTGCTGGTGGACAAAGCACCGCAGGTCTGGGCCCTCGACTCGGCCTCGCTGGTGCTGCCCGAGCACAAAGACGAGATTGTCGTCACCGGCTCGCATGGCGTCTTGCTTGGCGGCAAGCCGGAGACCGCGCTCAAATACGATATCGCCGGCGCGCTCTATAACGATGCCGGCATCGGTATCGACAAAGCCGGTGTCTCGCGGCTGCCCGCGCTCGACCGGCGCGGCATTCCGGCCGCCACCGTCGCGGCGTCGAGCGCCCGGATCGGCGATGCGCGCTCGTCGTCGTGACGCGCGACCCGACGCAGATGCTGCCGGCGGTCGACAACCGCACGGTCGAGATCAAGAAAGGCGATCGTGTCGCGTGACCGGGTAAGCTTGCCGTAAGAACGACGCGACATTCACCGGCGGCTCGCCTAAGATCGCCGCGGCTCCGTAAGAGAGCCGCGTACGGAACAGGGAATGGCACAGATGGCAGGGGTGCGCGGACCGGCCGCAGCGGACCGGCTTCACGATGCGCAGCTGACACGGCGGGAGTTGCTGGGCGCGGCCGCCATCGGATTGGTCGCCGCAGTGCCGGCGATCGCATCCGCGGCCGGCCCGTCGGGTCAGCTGACCTGGGGCATCCACGTGTCGATGGCACCGACCTGGTTCGACCCCGCCGAGACGCAAGGCATCATCACACCGTTCATGGTGCTCTACGCGCTGCACGACGCCGTGGTCAAACCGATGCCGGGGACCTCTCAGGCGCCGTGTCTGGCGGAAACCTGGTCCAAAAACGAAGACGACAAGAGCTACGAATTCGTCCTCCGCAGGAACGCCAAATTTCACAACGGCGACCAGGTCACCGCGGAGGACGTCAAGTTCTCGTTCGAGCGCTACAAGGGTGCCGCGCACGAGCTGATGAAGAGCAAGGTCGCCTTGATTGAAACGCCGGATTCGCAGCGCGTTGTCTTTAAGCTGAAGGAGGCCTGGCCCGATTTTCTGACGTTCTATTCGAGCGCGTCGGGCGCCGGCTGGGTAGTTCCCAAGAAGTATCTCGATAAAGTCGGCGACGAGGGGTTCAAGCAGGCGCCGATCGGCGCGGGGCCTTACAAATTCGTCTCATTCACCCCCGGCGTCGAACTGGTGCTGGAGGCGTTCGAGGACTATTGGCGCAAGACGCCGAGCGTCAAGCGCCTGGTGATGAAGGTGCTGCCCGACGAGGCGACGCGGCTCGCGGCGCTGAAGCGCGGCGAGGTCGACATCGCCTATTCGGTACGCGGCGAACTGGCCGAAGAGCTGGTCAAGACGCCCGGCCTTGCGCTGAAGCCGGTCGTGCTGCAGGCGCCCAACTGGATCTATTTCCCCGAACAGTGGGAGCCGAAATCGCCGTGGCACGACATCCGGGTGCGCCAGGCCGCCAACCTCGCGATCGACCGCGATGGCATGAGCAAGGCGCTGTTTCTCGGTTACTGCAAGATCACCAATAACGCGGTCGTGCCGTACACGTTCGACTATTTCTGGCAGCCGCCCGAGGCGGTCTACGACCCTGAAAAGGCGCAAAAGCTGATGGCCCAGGCGGGGTTCGCCGGCGGTTTCGACGCCGGGCCGCTCTATTGCGACAGTTCGTATTCGAACATGGCCGAGGTGGTGGTCGACAATTTCGCTCAGATCGGCATCCGGGCCAAGTTGCAGCCGATCGAGCGCGCCGGATTTGTTGCCGGCTATTCGAACAAGAAATACACCAAGGGCATCATCCAGGGAGCGAGCGGCGCCTTCGGCAATGCGGCGACGCGGATGGCGTCGTTCGTCGTCAAGGACGGCGCGTTCGCCTACGGCAACTACCCCGACATCGACGAGCTGTTCCCGGCGCAGGCCGACGAACTCGATCACGACAAGCGCTCGGCGATCCTCGCCAAGATGCAGCAGCTCGTGCACGAGAAGGCGATCTACGCGCCGATCTGGCAGCTCGGCTTTCTGAACGGCATCGGGCCGCGGGTCGGCGAGTCGACATTTGGCACCATCCCGGGCTTTGCCTACACCGCACCGTTCGAAGACCTCACCCTGAACGCGGCGTAACGCACGACACCGGCCGCAACGCCGCCGCCGCGAGGAGCACATGGGGCGATACATCACCCGACGAGCCGGTTACTGCCTGTTGTCGCTGTTCCTGTTGTCGCTGACGATCTTCTTCTTCGTCCGCGTCACAGGCGACCCTGCGGCGCTCTTGGTGGAACCCGGCGCCAGCGCCGAGGACATCGCCGCCATCCATCATCAGTTCGGCCTCGACCGTCCGCTTTGGGTGCAGTACGGGCTGTTCATGTGGACCCTGTTTCACGGCGATTTGGGGCAGTCGTTCTACTATCAGACCCCCGTCTTCGACCTCTATATGTCGCGGCTGCCGAACTCGCTGATGCTCGCCGCGGTGGCGATGATCTTCTCGCTGATCGTCGGGATACCGAGCGGCATCCTCGCCTCGGTCCGCGTCGGACGGTTTTGGGACAGCGCCGGCAAGATGTTCGCGCTGCTGGGGCTGTCGCTGCCGTCGTTCTGGGTTGGCCTCGTGCTGATCCTCGTGTTCTCGGTCTATCTGAAATGGCTGCCTTCGTCGGGCGCCGGGACGCCGCTGCACCTGCTGATGCCGGCCTTCGCGCTCGGCTGGTATTTTGCCGCGGCGCATATGCGCCTGACCCGCTCGTCGATGCTCGATGTGCTGGGTTCCGAATACATCAAGCTCGCCCGCCTCAAGGGCCTGCCCGAAGCGCTGGTGATCGCCAAGCACGCGTTCAAGAACGCGCTGATTCCGGTCATCACGCTGGCCGGCATCAACCTCGTGATCATGGTCAATGTCGCGGTGGTGGTGGAAACGGTTTTCGCCTGGCCGGGCATCGGCCGGCTGCTCTACGAGGGCATCACCTTCCGCGACTTTCCGGTGGTTCAGGGCGTCGTGCTGCTCGGCGGCGCGATGATCGTCCTCGTCAATCTGCTGGTCGATATCCTCTACGCGACGATCGACCCGCGCATCCGGCTGGAGAGGTAAGCGGCGATGAGCACGCCCTCCGACGTCGTCGTCCTGCCATCGCCATCGCCAACGCCGCGACGGGCGGTGCGGCGCTTGGCGATCCGCTTTGGCGACTTTCCGGTGATCCCGACGGCGATCCTGCTGGCGGTCGCGCTGGTCGCGATCTTCGCCAACCAGCTGGCGCCGCATAACCCTGAGATCGGCAGCCTGACCGCGCGCTTCAAACCGCCGTTCTGGCAGACCGGCGGCAGCATGAAATACATACTCGGCACCGACCAGCTCGGCCGCGACGTGCTCTCGCGGCTGATCTTCGGTGCGCGGGTGTCGATGGTGGTCGGCATCATGGCGGTGCTGGTCGCCGGCGTCGTCGGCACCGTTCTTGGCATCCTGTCCGGCTATCTTGGCGGCTGGGTCGACCAGGTGATCATGCGGGTGACCGACACCTGGCTGGCGCTGCCGGCGCTGACCTTTGCGATCTTTCTCGCCGCGATCGTCGGCCCCAGCATGTGGAACATCGTCATCATCCTCGGCGTCACCTACTGGACGCGCTATGCTCGGGTGATCCGCGGCGAGGTTTTGTCGCTGCGCGAGCGCGAGTTTGTGCGGCTGGCGGTGGTCGCCGGCTGCTCCAAATGGTCGATCATGGCGCGCCACATCCTGCCCAACGTCGTCAATTCGGCGATCGTGCTCGGCAGCCTGATGCTTGGGGTCGTGATCATCACCGAGGCCACCTTGTCGTTCCTCGGCGTCGGCGTGCCGCCGCCGCAGCCGGCCTGGGGGCTGATGCTGTCCGACGGTAAGCAGGGGCTGATGGTCGGCTATTGGTGGCTCACCGTGTTTCCCGGCCTTTGCATCATGCTGATGGTTCTGTCGGCCAATCTCATCGGCGACTGGCTGCGCGTCAAACTCGACCCGCAGCTCCGGCAGCTCTGACGGTGCCGGGCGCGATGGCCGGGGAACCGCTGCTGCGTCTCGACAAGCTGTCGACGCATTACATCGCCGGCGGCGGGCTGCGGGTGGTGCGTGCGGTCGATGAGGTGTCGCTGTCGGTCAACGCCGGCGAGACCCTCGGCATCGTCGGCGAAAGCGGCTCGGGCAAGAGCACGCTCGCGCTGACCATAATGCGCGTGCTGCCGATGGCGGCGAAAATTGTCGGCGGACACATGTGGTTCGAGGGCGAGGACCTCGTCCAAAAAACCGATGCGGAGATGCGCGAGATCCGCGGCAAACGCATCGCAATGGTGCTGCAGGACCCGATGGCCTCGCTCAACCCGCTGTTCTCGATCGGCAACCAGATCGCCGAGCCGATCCGGGTGCACGAGCGGGTATCGCGCGCCTCGGCGTGGGAGCGTGCGCGCGGACTGCTCAAGGCGGTGCGCATCCCGTCGCCGGAAACCCGCGTCAAGCAATTCCCGCACGAAATGTCGGGCGGCATGCGCCAGCGCATTGTCGGTGCGATCGGCATGTCCTGCGAGCCGCGTCTGTTGATCGCCGACGAGCCGACCACGAGCCTCGACCTGACGATCCAGGCGCAGTACCTCAACCTGCTGCGCGACTTGCAGCGCGAGCACGGGCTGGCGCTCATCTTCATCACCCACAATCTCGGCATCGTCGCCAAGATGTGCGACCAGCTGGCGGTGATGTACGCCGGCCGGCTCGTCGAAGCCGGCCCGGTGTCGCGCATCTTCAACGCACCGGAGCATCCCTATACCCAGGCCCTGCTCAACTCGATCCCGCGGATGGGTGAGCGCGACCAGCGTCTGACCGCAATCGCCGGTCAGCCGCCCGACCTGTCGGCGCTGCCGCCCGGTTGTGCGTTCGCGCAGCGCTGTCCGCAGGCCTTTCACCGCTGCCGCAGCGAAGCGCCGCCGGTGTTACATCCGAGGCCCGACCACACCTTGCGCTGCTGGCTGTCGGTCGATGCGCCCGCCGAAAGGCCGCGGGTGCTGGCGGGGGCGGCGGCGGTATGACCCCGATCATCGAAGCCGAGGCCCTGACCAAGCACTTCCAAGCCAGGAGCGGCTTGCTCGGCGGCAGCCGCGGTGTCGTGCGCGCGGTTGACGGCATCTCGTTCGCGATCGAGCCGGGCCGGACGCTGGGCGTCGTCGGCGAATCGGGTTGTGGCAAGACGACGACCGCGAAGCTGGTGCTCGGCCTCGAAGAGCCTAGCGGCGGACAGATGCGGTTCGAGGGCCGCGATTTGCGCACGCTCGACGGGCCAGGCCGGCGCCGCTACCGCAAATCGGTGCAGGCGGTATTTCAGGACCCTTACGCCTCACTCAACCCGCGCATGCGCATCGGCCAGATCATCGCCGAGCCGCTGATCACCAACGAAAAGATCGACAGCGGCGAGGTGCGCAAGCGAATCTCGCGGTTGCTCGATCTGGTGGGACTGCCCGAGCGCGCCACCGACCTGTTCCCGCACGAGTTTTCCGGCGGCCAGCGCCAGCGTATCGCCATCGCCCGGTCGCTGGCGCTGTCGCCCAGACTGGTGGTGCTCGACGAGCCGGTGTCGGCGCTCGACGTCTCGATCCGCGCCCAGATCCTCAACCTGCTGCGCGATCTGCAGGACGAGCTCAAGCTGTCCTATCTATTCATCGCTCACGACCTCGCGGCGGTGGCGCATATGAGCCACACGATCGTCGTGATGTATCTCGGCAAGATCGTCGAGAGCGGCGAGGCCCGCGCCCTGGCGATGCAGCCCAAGCACCCTTATACCCAGGCGCTGTTCTCGGCAGCGCTGCCGAGCCATCCCGACGAGCGCCGCGACGAGATCGTGCTGAGCGGCGAGGTGCCGAGCCCGCTGAACCCGCCCGCCGGTTGCCGGTTTCACCCGCGCTGCCCGCAGGCGACAGCCCGGTGCGGCGCCGAGGTGCCGGTGCTGTCCGCCGCGCACGACCGCCTGGTCGCGTGTCATCTGTTCGCTGAGCCGGCGGGGGCGCTCGCCGCGCAATAGCACGCCAGCCGCTCGCGGATGTCGGGCAGGTGCTCGCTGCCCCAAAACAATTCGCCGTCGAGGACAAAGGTCGGGGTGCCGAACACGCCGGCCTCCTCGGCGTCGACACGGATGCGGGCCACCTCGGCGGGGCCTTCCCCGGCGGCAAAGGCCGCGAACCCCGCGGTATCCGCGCCGGCCTCGGCCAGCACGGCGGTGACGACCGCAACGTCCTCGATGTCGAGCTCGCGCTTCCAGAAGCGCTCGAACACCCGGTCGTGGTAGCCGCGGAACACCGCCTCGCCCTGCCGCTTGGCCCAGAGCAGCCCGCAGGCGCCGAGCACCGTATCCCAGATTTTGACTGTGCCGCGGATCGTCAGGCCACGTTTGCGCGCCTGCCGCCGGCAATCCATGTAGCTGTACTTGACCCGCCGCCACTGATGCGCCGAGCGCTGCTGCTCGACCACATTGCCCGCCTCGTCAAGCCGCGCCGACCCGAGAAAATCCGGAATGTTCAGCACACACGGCAGCACGTCGAGCCTGACGCCGGCAATATCCTCCAGCGCATAGGCCGGGTCCTTTGCCAGATAGGCATAGGGGCTCTTGTAATCGGTATAGAGTGTGACGGTTCGCGGCTCGGTCATCGGCATAACCTCCCGTACCGGGATTGGATTTGGCTGCCGGCAAATGATAGCATCGCTTTCAATGAGAGCGGAGTCTGCGATGGGCAACCTGAGCGTGCGGAACCTCGATGACGAACTGATTCTCCGCTTGAAGCGGCGGGCGGCCCGGCATGGCAACTCGGCGGAAGCCGAGGTGCGGGAGATTCTTCGGCATGCTCTGAGCGCCGAAGCAGAATTGTCGTTTGACGAATTGGCGGCCGAACTGCGGGCACTGACGGCGGATCGCCGACACACCCCCGCCGAACAATTGCTGCGCGAGGGTCGCGACGAGCGGTGAGCCTGGTCATTGACGCGAGCGTCGCGATCAAATGGGTTGTGCCCGAAACCGGGACAGCGGCGGCCTTGGCGTTGCGGCGGCAGCAGCTGTTCGCGCCGGATTTGCTGATCGCGGAATGCGCCAATGTTCTGTGGAAGAAGGTTCGCCGCAACGAGTTGAGCGAAGTGGAGGCGTTGCTTGCGGCAAGGCTGATCGAGCGGGCCGACATTGAACTGCGGCCGATGCGGCCTTTGTTGGAACTGGCCACGCAGTTGGCCATCAGACTCGATCATTCGGCCTATGACTGCATCTATTTGGCGCTGGCTGAGGAGACATCCGGCGAATTTGTCACTGCCGACGCGTCGCTCCACCGCAAGGTTGCCGCAACCCAATTTGCCGAACGGATACGGCTTCTGGATACCGCCGCCTGACTCATCCGATCACGTTCTCCCGGCGCAGTGCCGTGAGGGTCGCCTCGTCGTAGCCGAGGATCGACGACAGCACCTCGTCGGTGTGCTCGCCGGGGACCGGGACGTGGCCGACGCGGCCTGGCGTTTTCGACATCTTGATCGTCGCACCGGGGACAAAGACCTCACCGGCGACCGCGTCAGGCATCTTCACCAGCATCTCGCGCTCCCACAAATGCGGGTCGACCGCGACCTGCGGGATCGACTTGACCGGCGCCACCGGGATTTCCGCGTCGAGCAGCGTCTTCACCACGTGGTCTACGGTGTTGTCGGCGCACCAGCGCGCGACCGCCTGCTTGCGGGCATCGCCCTGACCGACGCGGCTGGTGAAGCCGGCCGCCGAAGCGTCTTTGTCACCGGTGGCGATCTGGATCAGCCGCGTCGCCATCGCCTGGCCCGAGGCCGAGATCACCACATGCCCGTCCTTGGCCTTATACGGCGGCCGTCCGCCCTCGCCGCCTTCTTCACCGGTCAACAGGTAATAGGCGGTAGGGATTTCGACCATGGTCAGCGCCGAATCCATCAGGCAGCAATCGACAAGCTGGCCCTCGCCGGTCTTGTCGCGGTGGTGCAGCGCCGCGAGCGTGCCGATCGTCGCGTGCAGCGAGGTGTAGCGGTCCACCAACGACGTTGCGGCGCCGAGCGGCTGCCCGACCGGCTGCCCGGTCAGGTGCATCAGCCCGCTCATCGCCTGGCCGAGCGGGTCGAACGCCGGGCGGTCG
>JAFAWI010000375.1 GCA_019241915.1 Alphaproteobacteria bacterium | reverse complement strand
TACCCACCGGCCAATGCAGCACTCTTGGCAAGACGCCGGAACAGTTCGCGCATTGGCGGCCAGGGATTGCCGGTAATCGGGTCGACCGGCTCGTAGCGGTACCCTTTGCGATCGGTCACCCACCCGGCCCGGCCGCAATTGGTCATGCCCACCGACATGCGGAACCCGCCTGGTGTCATCATCTTGCGAAACGGCGCGTCGGTGGTGATGGTGTCGACTGCGGCAATCAACTCAGTCGCCCTTTCTCGGGCGAAACCGCGCAATAGTACGGCTGCTCCACTGAGCCGCTCGGCAGCCTGCGCCGGCTCGAGACTGCTCAGCAGATCGGCCAATGCACGATCACCCCCCTCACCGCGACCCTCGCCCTGGCGAGAGCGGGGAGAGGGTTCGGGTGATGGGCCGGCGAGCTCACCCGCACGCGACAGCGTAGACGTCGCGGACGCCTTCGGGGAGCCGGCTCTGGCTCCAGCTGCGGCCGCCATCCTGGGTTCCGAACACCTGGCCAAAGCGCGAGACCCCATACACCTGATTGGGATCGCGCGGATGCACCGCCACGCCCATCATCGTCGCCTCGGCCTTAACATCGTGATCGAAGCGCTTCCAGGTCTGGCCGACATCGTCGGTGCGGTAGATCGAGCCGTCGGTGCTGCGTGCCGCCGGGCTGAGGCAGGCATACATGACCTTGGCGTCGTGCGGCGACACGCGGATGTCGCGGCCATAGGTCAACGGCGAAAACCGGCTGATTTCCATGTCTTGCCAATGCTCGCCGCGATCGTTGCTGCGGAAGAGGCCCATGCGGTTCGCGAGGAACACGGTGCCGGGCGCCGCAGCACTGACCGCCAGCGCATGGCCGTCGAGCATGCCCTCGATCTCGGTCTGGCTGCCGATGCGGCTCCGATATTTCGGCTCTTCACAGAAGCGGATCAGATCGGCCGTGCAATCCTCCCAGCTCTCGCCGCCGTTGCGGCTGCGCATCGCACCATTGGCTTCGAGGGTCGCATAGACGTCGTTTGGCGAATTGGGATCGACATCGAGGCGCATGACCCGACACGCAAAACCCATGATGACCCGGTCGGGGAGGCCCGGGTCTGCCATCTTGCGCCAACTGTCGCCACCGTCGTCGCTGCGATAAACGCCGGGCGGCGTCGCTCCGGCATAGACGATGCGGGGGTCCTTTGGGTGGACGCAGATCGACCAGATGTCGGCCTCTTCGGGCAGCCGCAGCCGCTCCCAGCTGTTGCCGCGGTTGGTCGAGCGATAGGCCCCCTTGGTGCTGCCGACATAAACCACATCGGGGTTCTCCGGATGCACCGTGATCGCGTGGACATCGGCGTCTTCCGGCAGACCGTTGGTCAGATGCTCCCACCGGCTGTCGCCGGCAGCCTGACGGAAAATCCCGCCCGCGGTCGCCCCCATCGACCGCGCCGTGCCGGCATAGACATGCGTGCTCGCCATCATTCTCCTCCCGCGTCTTGGATTGCCGCGGCGATCATACCCCTCTATTAGAGCTTGTCACAAAGCTTTAGCTGGTTGGAGAGGGCGATGCGCAGAAAGCTCGGCAAGACTGGACCGGAGGTCTCGGCGATTCGGCTGGGCTGCATGTCTTTGTCCGGCGTCTACGGCACCAGTGACGATGCGGCCGGGATCCGGCTGATCCACCGCGCGATCGAGCTCGGTATCGACCATTTCGACAGCTCGGACATGTATGGCTGGGGTCAGAACGAGGAATTGCTCGGCCGGGCATTGAAGGGCCGCCGCAACGGCGTCGTCATTGCGAGCAAATTCGGCCAGACCCGCCGACCGGGCGGCGCCAACGGTGTCGATGGCACGCCCGCTTATGTCGCGCGGGCCTGCGAGGCGAGCCTCAAACGCCTCGGCGTCGATGTGATCGACCTCTATTACCAGCACCGGGTCGATCCCGCGGTGCCGGTCGAAGACACGGTCGGCGCGATGGCGGGGCTCGTCGAGCAAGGGAAGGTCCGTTACCTCGGGCTATGCGAGGCGCGGCCGGAACGCATCAGGCGCGCCCATGCTGTGCACCCGATCGCCGCGGTGCAGAGCGAGTTTTCGTTGCTCTATCGCGAGGAGGCGACCGAGACCCGCGAATTGACCCGAGACCTCGGCATC
>JAFAWI010000343.1 GCA_019241915.1 Alphaproteobacteria bacterium | reverse complement strand
TTTGGCGTTGGTGCGAGCACCGTCGGCGCCGTTGCGCGTGGCCTCGCCGTCGCCGACCGCGAGCGCCATCGTCTTGAGGCCGAGCTTGTCCTTGTTGGCCTTGACGATCTCAAAAAACCCTTCGGAGATCGCCGGCCGCGGATCGGGCCCGACCGGCAGCATCGAGAAGTATTTCGGGTATTTGAACTCCTCGTTGATGTCGAGCGCGAACAGCCCCATGAACGTCATGTTGTGCGCGATGACGACCGGCATCGCGGGCGCCGCGATATTGGTGCCGTAGCCCGAAACCACGAGGTCGACCTTGTCGACGTCGAGCAGTTTGGTGTAGATGCCGGGGACCAGCGAGGGGTTGGTCTGGTCGTCGTAGAAGTCGAGCTTGACCGGCCGGCCGAGCAGGCCCCCTTTGGCGTTTTGGTCCTCCGCCCACAGCTGCATCGCCAACAGCCCGGATTTGCCGTTGACCGCGAGCGAACCGGTCAGCGCCATTGAAAAGCCGATCGTGATCGGCGGCCCGGACGGCGCCGTTTGCGCCGCCGAAGCGGCACTGAACAGCGCAACGGCAAGGAAGGCGGCGATCTGGCGCATGTTGGCTCCTGGTTGGGTGCAGGCCGTTGTCAGGCGGTGGGCGGGGCGACCGCATCGAGCGCCATACCGCGCGCTTCCGGTCCGACGCGGGTCACCGCAATCGCGGCGATGATCAGCGAGATCGCGATCGCCACAAATACCGCCGAGACGCCGTAGGCGTTGAGGACGATCAGGATCCCGGGAATGATCCCGGCGCTGGCAATGCGCCCCGCCGATTGCGCGAGGCCGAAGCCCGAAGCGCGGGCGTTGGTCGGAAACACTTCGGCGATAAAGATCTGCGACGAGTTGCCGGCGAGCTGGATGAAAAAGGTCATCACGAACAGCGTCGAGATGAACATGGCGGTCGACGACGAGACGCCGACCAGCACCGCCGCCACCCCCGCCAGGATGAACGCCGCCACCGCCGTCACCTTCCGCCCATACTGCTCCAGTGCGTACATCATGAAGGCGCTCGCCAGCGGGAAGGCGAGGTTGATGCCCGCGGTGTAGAGCAGCGATGTGCTGACGGTGAAGCCGTGCGACTGCTTGATCATGCTCGGCAGCCAGTTGCCGAGCCCGAGCGCCACGCCAAAGAACGCGATAAAGCAGATCATCCCGGAGATCACGCGCCCCGGATAGGCGCGGAAGATGATGCCGAACGGATCGCTCTTGGTGTCGCTCGCCGCATCGATGGACAGCGCGCTGAGCGGCAGGGTCTTGACCCCCATGCGCTGCAGCAGGTCGAGCGCACGCTGGCCCTGGCCGTGCGTCGCGAGCCAGCGCGGCGACTCCGGCAACGAAAACCGCAGCACAAAAATCACCAGAGCGAGCAGTCCGATCACGGTCCAGATGCCGCGCCAACCGATCGCGTCGCGGAAGAAGAACACGAACAGCGCCCCGATGGGCCAAGGCCACGCGCCGCCGATAAACTGCATCAGCGCGATGATCCGGCCGCGAATGCGCTTTGGCGCGTATTCGGCGGTGTACGAGAAACACAGCGGCTGCTCGGCGCCAAGGCCGAGACCGGCAAGGAAGCGGAACGCGACGAGCCATTCGTAGCTCGGCGCCCAGGCGCCGGCAATCGTAGCAAGGCCGAACAGCAGCAGGTTGAACTGGTAGACCGCCTTGCGGCCAAAGCGGTCGGTGAATTCGCCTTGCCCCAGCGCGCCGAGAAACAGGCCGAGCAGGGTCGCTGTCCCGATCAGACCGCCCTGGGCCTGCGTCATGAACTGGCTGCTGACCATGTCGGGGATCAACGCGCCGAGGATCGTGTAGTCGATCACGTCGCAGAAATAGCCCGCGGCGACGAGCCCCAGCACCCACCAGTGGATCGAACCCATGGTGAGATTGTCCATCGCCTCGCCGACATAGGCTTCGACGGTCTGCGCAGGCGCTGCTGCTGTCGGAACCGGCTGAGCCACCGCGTCTCTCCCCTAGCGTGGCCGTCTCGGCGGCCTGCGTTCAACTTTTCGGAAAGCGCCGTCTCTGTCAATCAAGCGCCGCTCGGCGTGGTTCGGCATGACCGGCGCGGGCCGCTCGATTGGCCGCTCGCCGCCGCTTCGTGTAGGATGCGGCCCTCGTCGCCCGCCACGTGCTCCGGAGCCTGCGCCAATGATCGACAACAACGCGCTGATGGCAGGCAAGCGCGGGTTGGTGATGGGGGTGGCTAACGACCATTCGCTTGCCTGGGGCATCGCCAGGACGTTGAGCGCGGCGTCGGCCGAGCTCGCCTTTACGTTTCAGGGCGAGGCGCTGGGCAAGCGGGTGCGGCCGCTGGCGGAGAGCCTCGGCAGCGATTTCGTGCTCGAGGCTGACGTTACCTCCGAAGCGAGCCTCGACGCGGTGTTCGCCGCAATCGGCCGGCGCTGGGGCCGGCTAGACTTTTTGGTGCACGCGATCGCGTTCTCGGACAAGGCGGAGTTGACCGGCAAGTACGTCAACACGACGCGCGGCAATTTCTTGCGGACGCTCGATGTCTCGTGCTTCTCGTTCACCGATTTGTGCCATCGCGCCGTGCCGCTGATGACGGAAGGCGGCAGCCTCTTGACCTTGACCTATGCCGGGGCCGAACGGGTGATGCCGCACTACAACGTCATGGGCATCGCGAAGGCCGCGCTCGAAGCCAGCGTCAAATACTTGGCGGCCGATCTCGGCGGCGACAATATCCGCGTCAACGCGATCTCGGCCGGCCCGATCAAGACGCTGGCGGCGTCGGGGATCGGCGATTTCCGCTACATCCTCAAATGGAACCAGCTCAATTCGCCACTGCAGCGCAACACCACGATCGAGGATGTCGGCGGCGCCGGACTCTACCTTTTGAGCGATCTGTCGGCCGGGGTCACCGGCGAGGTGCACCATGTCGACAGCGGTTACCACGTCGTCGGCATGAAGCGGGTCGACGCCCCCGACATCTCGACGGTGTGAGGGCGATGGCCAGATCGGTGACGGTGCCTTCTTCGAGGCTCCGCCGCGCGGAGCACCTCAGGATGAGGCAGGTTGGAGACGCCAGCCGAGCTTCCTCGCGGAGCGAACGGACGATGATGCCATTCGAAACGGCCCTCATCCTGAGGTGCTCGACGACGTCGGGCCTCGAAGGACGCACGCGGTCTTTGCAGCACTGACATGGCGGGCAACTCGTTCGGCACGCTGTTCCGGTTTACGACCTGGGGCGAAAGCCACGGGCCGGCGATCGGCGTGGCGGTCGATGGCGTGCCGCCGCGCATCGCGCTGAGCGAAACCGACATCCAGCAGTGGCTCGAAAAGCGGCGGCCGGGGCAGTCGCGCTACACGACGCAGCGCCAGGAGCCTGACCGGGTCAAGATCCTCAGCGGCACGTTCGAGGGCCAGACCACCGGCACGCCGCTCAGTCTGATGATCGAAAACGTCGACCAGCGCTCGAAAGACTATCGCAACATCGCCGATCGCTTTCGGCCGGGTCACGCCGACTATACGTACTGGAAGAAATACGGCATCCGCGACTATCGCGGTGGCGGCCGAGCTTCGGCGCGCGAGACCGCCTCACGGGTCGCCGCGGGTGGAGTGGCGCGCAAGGTGCTGGCGAGCCTGTTGGGCCAAGACGCCGCGATCCGCGGCGCGCTGGTGCAGATCGGCCCGCATCCGATAGACCGCGCGGCATGGGATTGGGCCGAAACGGCGCGAAACCCGTTTTGGTGCCCGGATGCGGCAGTGGCGGCGCGCTGGGCCGATTATCTCGA
>JAFAWI010000284.1 GCA_019241915.1 Alphaproteobacteria bacterium | reverse complement strand
GCGCGCTGGCTGCTGTTCACCGCGACCGAACTCGAGCAGCCGTTGTGGCGGATCACCCGCCACACCAACCTTTATCCGCCCGAGAAGCGGCTGCCGGCCGATGTGGCGCTGGCGCGCGAGGAATTCACCGCGATGGCGCAGGTGCTCGACCGGCATATGGAGGATCGCGAGTTCGTCGCCGGCGATGGGGTCAGCGTCGCCGATTTCGTGCTCGCCTATACGCTCGACTGGGCGCAGCTGGTGGGCCTGCTCGACGGCTTTCCGCGCCTCGAAGGGTATATGCTGCGGATGTACGACCGGCCGCGCGCGCCGCTGCGCATCAGGGAGGCCTTTGCCAAGGTGCGCGGCGGCGGCTGATCACCGCTTGAAGTCGCGCGCCGGCAGGATGATCGAGCCGGTCTCCAGCAGCGATTTCAAATTGGACAGGATTTGCGGCCAGCCGCCCGCAACCGCTTCGATAAATTTGGAGCGTTCGCGCTCGATGCAATGCGTGACCGTCAATTTGACGGTTTCGCCGGCGGCGGGCTCGATCTCCATCGTGCACAGCGACCAGCCTTCCGCCTTCATTTCCGGCATCCACTGGTTGTGCCAGCGAATGCCGAGCCGCCGATTGGGATCAAACGCGACAATCTCGCCGCTGTCGGCGACCCGGCCGTCGGGAAAACTGAGCTGCCACGCGCCGCCAAGCTTCCACTCCGCCTCGACCTCGATGCCGAGCCAGAATTTCTCGAGAAATTCGGGCGTCGTCAGCGCCGACCACAGTTTCTCCGGCGTCGCCCGGATATAGGTGACATAGACAAAGCTGCTGGTGCCGGCGGTGCTCATCGCTTTCCTCCTTCCAGGTCTTGCTTGAGCGCTGCGAGGGCGTCCAAGCGGGGGCGGTCGAACTTGCCGATCCACCGTTCGGCGATCTCATTGATCGGCACCGGATTGATGAAGTGCAGCTTCTCGCGGCCTTGCCGGCGGTAGGCGACGAGGTTGGCCTCCTCGAGGATCGCAAGGTGTTTGGCCACGGCTTGCCGGGTCATCGCCAACCCCCGGCACAGCTCGCCGAGCGTCTGCCCATTCCTGCCGTGCAGCCGGTCCAGCAGTTGCCGCCGGCTGGCATCGGCCAAAGCGCGAAACACGGTGTCATCATCCATGTCTATAGGTAACTCGATGGTTGCCTATTTATAGGCAACCTATCGGTTGCCTGTCAACCCTTATTGAGGAGCTGATGTGGCCGACGCAGCCGGGCTTTACCGCTGTTCGGGGATGGTCAGGCCGATCAGGTGCTTGGCCGCGTCGTCGAGCGTTTCGAGCCGGCGGCACGCGCCGGTCAGTTCGCCATAGCGCGCCGTGCCGATCGCCAGCCTCGGCGCGAGCGGCGCCAGGCGTCGTGCCAGTTCTTCGAAACCGAAGATGAACTCGCGGCCGGTGCCTTCCCTGGTATAGCTGCGGCCATCCTTGGTGAAGACCGTGATACGCGGGCCGAACAGCGTGCGGCGCACGGTGGGGATGATCGTCACCCGGCGCATCAGGTCGAGCACCTCGGGCGGGTCGGTTTCGCCGGGGCCCGGCCGGTCGCCGCGCAACATCGGATAGCCCCCGGTCACCGCGCCGTACGCGGTGAAATAGGGCGTGCTGCCGACACCGGGTGCGGCGGCGAGGCCGCGGCTTGGGATCGGAAAGGCCGGGCTCGGGTACTCGGTTTCCAGCCAGTTGACCACCGCCTCGATGCGGTCGATGTCGGCGTGGGCAATGCCGTGCTCACGGCACAAGGCGGCAGTCACATCGACATGCGCGATGTTGTACCCGGCGGTCGAATAGATCCGGTACAGCGTCTCGAGGAAAATCCAGTCGCGGCCGAGGTTTGCCGTGATCCGCGAGAGGTCGGCGCGGTTGTCGCCGGTGAAGCTGTAGCGCAACTCGCCGCGGTTGCTGCCGGCATAGGCATGGTAGAACCCGGCTTCGCCTTCGAGCGTGGTTTCGCCGCCGGGCGTTCCTTGTTTTGCCAGCGCGACCGCGAGCAGCGCGTTGCGCACCGCACCGCCCTCGCGCAGGCTGCGGCCGCCGCTGCGGATGCCTTCGAGATTGCCCGACGCGAGATTGACGCATTGCGCGATCGCGCCATGAACCTGCTCGGCGCTGAGACCGCCGAGCTTCGCCGCGGCCACCGCCGCGCCAAAAATCCCGAACACCGGACCGGCATGGAAGCCGCGCGCCATCACGGTCGGGATGAAGTCGGCCGCCATCCGCTCCATGACCTCGTAGGCGGCCGCGACCGCGGTGAGAAATTCGCGCCCCGAGGAGCCGGCAACCTCGGCCGCGGCGAGTGCGGCGGGGACAATGGCGGTTCCCGGATGCGTCAGCATGCGGAACGTGTCCCACTTGCCGCCGGCGAAGATCGTCTCGGCGTTGACAAAGGCGGCGCCGGCCTTGGTGAGCTTGGCGCCGTGGCCCAGCACGGTCGCTGCCCCGCCGCCGCCCGCCTCCTCCTCCTGCATCAGCGCCAGCGCATCCCGGCTCGCCGGCATCGCCTGCGCGACGAGCGCCGAGGACAGTGCCTGCAGGGTGACGCCTTTGGCCCGGTCGACCACCGCGTCGGGCAGGTCCTCGTAGCGCAGCGCGGCGACAAAGGCGGCAAAGTCGCGGCTCAGCGACATGGCGGCTTTCTCCAACGATGGCGGAGCGGCCGATGCCGCTCTACAGTGGTCCCACGCACAGCATGAGGGACAGGGCGATGATCGTCGAGCAGATCTGGACCGGAAATTCGGGGCGCAACTTCAACTACTTGATCGCCTGCGCCGAGACCGGCGAGGCGCTCGCGGTAGACCCGCTCGACTATCAGAAGTGCCTCGCGGCGGCGAAGGCCAAGGGCTGGACGATCACGCAGGTGCTCAACACGCATCACCACCGTGACCATACCGGCGGCAACGAGCAGGTGATCGCGGCGACCGGCGCCAAGCTGCTCGCGCACAAGAACGCCAAGGAGCAGATCGAGGCTATCGACCGCGGCCTCGGCGCCGGCGACACGATCAAGGTCGGCCGCACCGTCGAACTCGAATGCCTCGACACGCCAGGCCATACGATGTCGCACATCTGCATCCTGGCGCACGACAACCGGCCGGCGCTGTTCTGCGGCGACACGCTGTTCAACGCCGGCGCCGGCAATTGCCACAACGGCGGCCACCCGAACGAGCTTTACGGCACATTCGCGTCGCAGCTGTCAAAGCTGCCGGCCGAGACACTGATCTACCCCGGCCACGATTACATCGTGAACAATTTGCGCTTTACGCTCGACCGCGAACCCGACAACGCCAAGGCGGCGGAAATGCTGCCCGGAATGGAAAAGCAGGACACCAACAAGGCGCTGGTGACGAGCCTGGGGCTGGAGATGGAGATCAACACGTTCTTCCGGCTGACCAGCCCGAGCGTCATCAAGCGCCTGCGCGAGGCCTTCCCGGATTTGCCGGATCACCCGGACCAGAAGACGGTGTTTTTGAAGCTGCGCGAATTGCGCAACAAGTGGTGACAAGCCGTCGCGGCGCCCGCTAACCCGATCGCCGCCGCGCCACGTACTCGTCGCAATGCGAGCCGAACAGGCCGAGCGCCGCGGCCGAGTGTTCGAACACCCGCAGCGGGTCGAAGCCCAGCGCGTGCAGCCGGGCAATCACTTCCGCCGGCTCGGTCGATTCATAAGGGTATCCGCCTAACCAATCGTGCACGTCGTGGTGCCAATCCATGCCGCGCGCGGACTTGTAGCCGGCGACATAGCGCCGCGGGTTGCGTCCGGTGGCGACGAGACCGGCGCAGAAGAATGCCTTGTAGACGCCTCGTATCGCGGCCTGGAGCCACGTGCCGCCGTGCGAATAGCAGCGTTTTTCAAAACGCCACATGCCGCAGAACGGCGTGCGGCGGTAGAACGCCACGGCCAGCCATCCGCCCGGCGCCACCATCGCCGCCGCCCGCTCCAGCGCATCCCACATCGCACCGGTGTGATGCAGCACGCCCCAGCTGTAGACGATGTCATAGGCGCCGGCGCCATCGTCGCCGAGGTCGAGGACGCTGCGGCAACGCACCGACCACGCGGCGTCGGGAGCGAACTTTGTCAGCAAGGCCTCGCTGGCCGCCACGGAGGCGGGGTCGACATCGATCGCATCGACGCGGGCGGCCCCCAGCCGGCCCGCAGCGACGGCGGAAAGACCCGAACCCGAGCCGATATCGAGAAAACGGCTCCCGGCGATCTCGCCGCCGGGAAACAGCCGAAGCAATCCCTGTTCCGCTTCGGCGACGATTTCGGTTGTGACGGTACCGACGAACGACTGCCAGTTCTGTCCAAACGCGAACCGGTCGCCGCCATCGCCGTTGACGACGGCCGCCGTGGGCATGGGCGAGGTCAGCCGAGCGGACCTTGGAAAACCTGGTCCTGATAGGTGTCGCCGAGCGGCTCCAGCGTCTGCGGCCACGGCACTGTTGGTTTGCGGCGCTGCGGCGCCGGTCGCACCGTGCCGTCCCAGCCGACCTGTTCCATGTAGTAGTAGAGCTGGACGCAATGGCCGTCAGGGTCGAGCGCGAAGGCCGAATAGTCGATCCCCGGATAAAGCTCGGGCGGAATGTCGACCATCTCGACCCCGTTCGATTTGAGGAACGCGACCGCCTCGCGCAGCTGGGCATAGCTG
>JAFAWI010000274.1 GCA_019241915.1 Alphaproteobacteria bacterium | reverse complement strand
TGATGTCGGTCAATCTCGGCAACGACGGGACGCCGCATCGGGTCGGCGCGATCATCATCGATACCTTGACCGGCCTCTACGCAGCGCAAGCCGTCGGGGTCGCGCTCTATGCGCGCGAGCGCCGCGGTGAGGGTCAGCGGATCGAGGTCAGCCTCGCGCAATGCGCCCCGGCAATCCTTGGCCACAAGCTCGCCGAACATGTCCTGGAGGGCGGCGCGCCGCGGCCGTTGAACGTGCCGACCGGCGCCTACCGAACCCGTGACGGCTGGATCATGGTGGCGCTGGTGCGCGAGGAGCAATACGTGCGGCTAGCAGGTGCGCTGGGCCGGCCGGATCTGGCCGACGACCCGCGATTTGCCGATTTTGCCGCTCGCGCCGCCCATGCGCCCGTTCTCGTCGACATCGTCGGCCGGATCATTGCGACCGAGACGACCGAGCGCTGGCTCCAGCGGCTGCGCGCCGCCGACATCCTGGCCGACCGCGTTAACGGCTTCGACGATTGGCTCGCCGACCCTCACATCGTCGCGACGGGGGGTGCTGTCCATGTCGAACAGCCGCAGATGGGACGATTTCCGATACCGCGAACACCGGGTATTCCGCTTGGGGTGGATGCCGGGTTGCCGCCGGCTCCGCGCATCGGCGAGCACGGAGCGGCCATTCTCGCCGAAATCGGCATCGACGCGGCGGCGATCGCCAGACTTAGCGCAGAGAACATCTTGTTCGTCCCCGAGTCGCCATGACCGACAACTTCGACCCGCGGCAGCACCGCTTTCCCGAGTGCCGCTATTTCGAGGATCTGGCCGTCGGCGAGCGCTTCTACATCCCGAGCCGGACGCTGACCGAGGCGCATTTCGTCGCCTTCCAGACCCTCTCGGGCGACAATCATCCGATCCATTACGATGTCGAATATTGCCGCGAGCGCGGGCACCCGGGGTTGCTGGCGCACGGCTTCCAGATCCTTTGTTTCACCGCTGCCGGGGCCAGCAATTTTGCGCTTGGCATCGGCGATGCGCTGATCGCCTTCACTGAGCAATCGTCGAAGTTCCTGAAAAGGGTCTATCCCGGGGACACACTCTACCCGATGCTCGCGATTACGGAGCTGACGCCGCAACGCTCGACCGGTGTCGTCACGCTCGCAGCCACAGTGCACAATCAAAAGGGCGAGCTCGTTTTGAGCGGCGAACAGAAGATTTTGCTGCGCAAACGCAGCAGCGCGCTCAGCGACGCTCGATGACCTCGGCGAGCGTCTCGGCAGCGCGCCGGCACTGGTCGCGGCTCACGTCGAGATGCGTAACCGCGCGCACGATGCGCTCGCCAAACGCCGAGACCAGCACCCCCCTCTCCTGCGCGCGAGCGACGATGGTCGCGGCGTCCGGCGCGCCTTCCGCCATTCGGAAGATCACGATGTTGCTTTGCACCGTCGCCAGATCGAGCTGCACGCCGCGCAGACCGGCGAGCTGCTCGGCCAGCAGCCGCGCATTGGCGTGATCCTCGGCGAGACGCGCGAGGTTGTGGTCGAGCGCATAGAGTCCGCCGGCGGCAAGAATGCCGGATTGGCGCATCGCGCCGCCAAACATGCGCCGCGCGCGCCGGGCGCGCACAATGCCGGCGTAACGCCCGGCAATCAGGCTGCCGACCGGGCATCCCAGCCCCTTCGAAAGCGCTACCGAAACAAAGTCGAAAGGCGCCGCGAGTTCGGCCAAGCTCTGGCCCGTCGCCGCGGCGACGTTGAACAGCCGCGCGCCGTCGAGATAGCTGGCGAGGCCCAACTCGCGCGCCGCCGCGGCGATCGCGAGCGCTTCGGATTGCGGGAAAACGACACCGCCGCCCCGATTATGGGTGTTCTCGATCGCAACCAATGTCGTGGGAGGAAAGACGATATGACCCGGCGGCTTGTACGCCGCCCGCAAATCCGCGGCGGTGAACAGACCTCCCCGGCCGACCACCGTGAATTGCACGCCGGAATTCGCCGCAGCCGCGCCGGCTTCATGCCATACGATGTGCGCTTCCTCGCCGACAATGACGTCATCGCCGGGTTGCGTGAGGATCTTGAGCGCGATCTGGTTCGCCATCGTGCCGCTCGGCACAAACAGCGCCGCCTCCTTGCCGAGCAATTCGGCGATCCGCTCCTGCAACCGGTTGACCGACGGGTCCTCGCCGTACTGGTCGTCGCCGACCGGGGCCGCGGCCATGGCTTTGCGCATGCCCGGCGATGGGAGGGTCACGGTGTCTGAACGAAGGTCGATGCGATCCATAATTGATCATGACAAAGCCGCGCTGCCCTGTATATCGAAGCGTGGGGGTATGGACACGCGCGCTGTGATAGGCAAAACTCGGTCGCGGGTAAGTTGTCCACGCCGGGGAGGCTCAGATGAGCGCTTGGATCGCGGCCGCCCTGGTTGTTGCAATCACTGGGGTCGCGGCGACGGTCGAGGCCGGCTCCTGCTGGCCGAAAAACGCGTACCCCTGTGCTAATAATGGGCAGAG
>JAFAWI010000611.1 GCA_019241915.1 Alphaproteobacteria bacterium | reverse complement strand
CCATCGGAAGCTATCTTTTTGTACTTGGGGACACACGTGAAGGCCGAGGCGAGGAAGCCGAAGCATACGCGTTCCTAAACGATCGCGACAGGCACGTCGGCGGGGACGTGATCGAAGCCCTAGAAGCCTATCAAGTGCGTCCTGCCCTTTGGTCGCAGCGCGCACAATTTTCCGAACGGTTGGCCGCGTAGCAGCCAAATCTTAAGGGCCAACCCACTACACCCCGCAACGCTAACGGACCGGAGACCCGCTCATGGACGCGCTCAACATTCAGGCGTCGCGGCCGCGGCACATCAGCCCGGAGGAATGGGCGGTGCGGGTCGATCTCGCGGCCTGCTACCGGCTCATCGCGCATTTCGGCTGGGACGATTTGATCCTGACGCACAATTCGGCGCGGGTGCCGGGCGAGCCGAACCATATGCTGATCAACCCGATGGGGCTGATGTTTAACGAGGTCACCGCCTCGAACATCCTCAAGGTCGATTTCGACGGCAACCTCGTCGCGCCGTCCCAGTACGAGCCGATCTACGCCGGCGTGGTGATCCACGGCGCGATCTATCTCGGCCGGCCCGATGTCGAGGTCGTGATCCACACACATACCGAGGCCGATATCGCGGTCGGCGTGCAGGAAGAAGGGCTGCTGCCGCTGTCGCAATGGGCGATGCGCTTTCACAACCGGCTCGGCTACCATGACTACGAGGGCGTCTCGCTCGACATGGACGAGCGCGAACGGTTGCAGCGCTCGATCGGCAATCACCCGGTGCTGGTGCTGCGCAACCACGGGCTGCTGGCGACCGGTCGCAACGTCGCCGAGGCGTTCTCCCATACCTACCATTTCGAGCGCTCGGCCGAGGCTCAGCTCAAGGCGCAGGCGGCCTGCGCTTCCGGCGCGCAGCTCGTGTTCCCGCCCGAGGAGACCTGCGAGAAGCAGGCGGCGCAATTCGCCACAATGGGCGACAACATCCGGCTCGGCGGTCAGCGCGAGTGGCCGGCGTTGCTGCGGCTCTGCGACAGGCTCGATCCGAGCTTCCGGACCTGACCTCAGCGGCGCCTGCGCGGGGGCGGGCCGCTCAAAATCCGGCGCTGCCGTTGTTATCTGTTATCCGGCCGGCTTGGGGTGGACTGAGATCGCACTGCCGTGACCGCGACTGAACATCTCGCCGGGCGCGGCCATGCCGTCGGCGTCATGACCGGCGCCGCGACCGACCCGGTCTGCGGCATGAGTGTCGATCCGCAAACCGCCGGTCATCACGCCGAGCACAACGGCCGCCGCTTTTTCTTTTGCGGCGTGCGGTGCAAGGAACGCTTCGCCGCCGATCCTGCGCGTTTCCTCGACCCGCCGCCCCGAGCCGCGGCGCCGGGCACGGGTGCGTGGACCTGCCCGATGCACCCCGAGATCGTGCAGTCCCGCCCCGGAGGCTGCCCGCTCTGCGGCATGGCGCTCGAGCCGATGCTGCCGGCGGGCGACAACGCCGACGATTCCGAACTGCGCGGCATCACGCGGCGGTTCTGGGTTACCGGGCTGCTGGCAACGCCGCTGCTCGCGATCGGCATGTCCGAACTGCGCTTCCCCGGTGCGGATTGGCTGCAGCTGACGCTGGCCACGCCGGCGGTGCTGTGGGGCGGCTGGCCATTTTTTGTCCGCGGCTGGCAATCGCTGCGCAACCGGCGCCTCAACATGTTCAGCCTGATCGCCCTCGGCACCGGCATCGCCTATCTCGACAGCCTTGCGGCCTTGCTCTTCCCCGGCGCCTTCCCGGCGGCGTTTCACGCCATGCATGGCGAGGTGCCGCTCTATTTCGAGGCGGCGGCGGTGATTGTCGCGCTGGTGCTGCTCGGCCAGGTCATCGAACTGCGCGCCCGCGCGCGCACCGGGGGCGCGATCCGCGCGCTGCTCGATCTGGCGCCGCGCACCGCGCGGCTGGTGGAAGGCGAGGGACGCGAGCGGGATGTGCCGCTGGCCGAGGTTGCGGTCGGCGACCTGCTGCGGGTGCGGCCGGGCGAAGCGGTGCCGGTGGACGGGGTCATCGTCGACGGGCAAAGCAGCCTCGACGAAGCGATGCTGACCGGCGAGGCGATGCCCGTCGACAAAGGCGCCGGCGACCGTGTGACCGGCGCCACGCTCAACCGCATGGGCAGCTTTGTGATGCGCGCCGAGCGGGTCGGCGCCGAGACGACGCTCGCGCGCATTGTCGCGCTGGTCGCGGCGGCGCAGCGCTCGCGGGCGCCGATCCAGCGGCACGCCGACGCGGTCGCAGGCTGGTTTGTGCCGACGGTGCTCGCGGCGGCACTCGTGACGTTTCTCGCCTGGGCGATCCTCGGGCCATCGCCCTCCCTGGGCTTCGCGCTGGTCGCGGCGATCTCGGTGCTGCTGGTCGCCTGCCCGTGCGCGCTCGGCCTGGCGACGCCGATGTCGATCATGGTCGGCACCGGGCGCGGCGCCCGGGAGGGGGTTTTGGTGCGGGGCGCGGAGGCGATCGAACTGATGGAGCGGATCGACACACTGGTCGTCGACAAAACCGGAACACTCACCGAGGGCAGGCCAGTGCTGGCTGCGGTGGTCGGAGTGGGCGACCTGCCGGAAGACCAGCTGCTGCAGCTCGCCGCCGCGGCGGAGCGCGGCAGCGAGCATCCGCTGGCCGCCGCAATCGTCGCCGGCGCGGCAGCGCGCGGCCTCGCGCCGCTGCCGGCGGTCGCGTTTCGCGCCGAGCCGGGAAAGGGCGTGGTGGCCACCGTCGCGGCGCGACGCGTTGCGGTCGGCAACGAGGCGCTGTTCGCATCGCTCGGCATCGACCCGTCGCCGCTGGTGGCCGAAGCCGAGCGCCGCCGCCGCGGCGGCGAAGGCATCGTGCTGGCCGCCGTCGGCGACCGGGCGGCGGGGCTGATGGCGGTGGTCGACCCGGTCAAGGACAGCGCCGGCGCGGCAATCGCGGCGCTGCATGCCGAGGGCTTGCAGATCGTAATGCTCACCGGCGACAGCGGCCGCACCGCGGCGGCTGTCGCCGGTCAGCTCGGTCTCGACACGGTCATCGCCGAGGTGCTGCCGGACGCCAAGGCGCGTGTCATCGCCGACTTGCAGCGCGCCGGCCGCCGCGTGGCCATGGCTGGCGATGGCATCAACGACGCGCCGGCACTGGCGCAGGCCGATATCGGCATCGCCATGGGCACCGGCGCCGACATCGCGATCGACAACGCCGCGGTGACGCTGGTCGGCGGCGATCTCAACGGCATCGTGCGCGCCCGCCGGCTCAGCCGAGCGACGATGCGCAACATCCGGCAGAACCTCGTGTTCGCGTTCCTGTTCAATGGACTGGCGGTGCCGGTAGCGGCGGGCGTGCTATACCCGTTCGCCGGCATCCTGCTGAACCCGATGTTGGCGAGCGCGGCGATGAGCGCCAGTTCGCTGCTCGTCATCGGCAACGCGCTTCGGCTCCGCCGGGTCGCGCTGTAAGCGCGGTTCGTCGCGCTGCAAACTCTCGGCGACGGCGGGCGCAATCGAGCGCAGATGCAGCTCGCGCTGCGGAAACGGCAGCTCAATGCCATGCGCCTTGAAGGCGTCCCATAGCGCGAGGAACACGTCGCCCTTGATGTTTGTGACCCCGCGTACCGGATCGTCGATCCAGAAGCGCAGCACCAGCGTAACGGCGTTATCGCCAAAGCCGGTGATGTGGCAGACCGGCGCCGGTGTCGCGACGACCCGTGTCGTCGCTTGCGCCGCCTCGACCGCGAGCGCACGCACCCGGCGCAGATCGCTGTCGTAGCCGACGCCGAACTCGGCGTCGATCCGCACCAGCGGGCTCGAATACGACCAGTTGACCACCTGGTTGGTGATCAGGTTCTCGTTGGGGATCAGGTATTCCTTGCCGTCGCGGCCGCGCACCGCGGCATAGCGGGCGCCGAGCGCGACGACATTGCCAAAGGTATGGCCGACCTCGATCACATCGCCGGGTTTGATCGAGCGCTCGACGAGCAGAATGATGCCGCTGATAAAGTTCGCGAAAATCTTCTGCAGGCCGAAGCCGAGCCCGACGCCGATCGCGCCGCTGAACACGGTGAACGCGGTCAAATCGATGCCGACCGCATCGAGACCGAGCAGCAGCGCCAGGCAGATCAGCGCGATCTTGATCAGGTTGCCGACCAGAATCTGAACCGACCGGCTCAGCCCATCGAGCCGCTCCAGCCGGGTGATGATCAGCCGCGAGATAATTGTCGCTCCCCACAGCAGCAGGGCAATGACGATCGCCGCCTTGGCCACCATCAACAGCGACAGGCGCAGCGTGCCGACCGTGAGCGCCATGTTGTCGAGCGCTCTTTCGGTCGGCGCCAGCAAGCCGACGAGGTTCAGCGCGAAGATCAGCCAGGCGAGCGCGGCGATCAGGCGCACGGCGAGCGTATCGTGCAGTAATTCGGTCGACACCCGCAGCACGAGCCACAGCGCGGTCAGGTCGGCGGCAACTTCGACAAGGCGCCAGCCGCCGCGCCACTCAAAGCCGATCCGCGCCGCTATTGCCAACAGCAGCCACGCGTAGAGCAGCGGCAGGTTGCGATGCGCGACCACCGCCAGCCGCCATCCGGGAAACCGCCGTTGCGCCGCCCCGGCGGCGCGCAACGTCCAGGCGCGGGTGACGACACGCAGCCCCCAGGCGCCGGCCAGCATCGCGGCGATGACCGCGAGTTGCAGCGCCAGTGACTGCAATGTCTGGCGCGACCCGATCCACGCCGTGACCCGGCCAGTCCATTCGCTCAGCGGGATTTGCGGCAGCGCATCCAGCAACAAGGCCTCATCCGGCGCCGGCGCGCCGATCAACCGTTCCGTTTGTGGTGAACGCGCGAGACGGGGCCGCCGTCCCATCGCCGCGGTTCAGGCGACCTTGATCTCGCCCAGATAGGCTTCACGAATCATCTCGTTCTCACGCAATTCGGCGGCCGGGCCGGACAGCACGACCTCACCCGTCTGCAGCACATACGCGCGATGGGCGATCTGCAACGCCATGTTGGCATTCTGCTCGACCATAAAGATCGTCGTGCCCTGCTTGTTGATCGTCTGGATGATGTCGAACACCTGCTCGACAAAAACCGGCGACAGGCCCATCGAGGGCTCGTCCATGCACAGCAGCTTGGGCCGCGCCATCAGCGCGCGGGCGATCGCCACCATCTGCTGTTCGCCGCCCGACAGTGTGCCGGCGAGCTGCTTCAGCCGCTCCTCGACGCGCGGAAACAGGCTGAAGACCCGTTGCAAATCTTCCTCGAACTCGGGTCCGCGGCCGCGGGTATAGGCACCCATTTCGAGGTTCTCGTAAACCGACATGCGCGGGAACAGCCGGCGCGCCTCCAGCACAGGCGCGATGCCGCGGCGCACCCGCTCGGCGATGCTGACCCCGTGCAGCGATTGCCCCTCGAACAGCACCTCGCCGCGCACCGGGAGGACGACGCCCATGATCGCCTTCATGGTCGTCGATTTGCCCGAAGCGTTGCCGCCCAGCAGACAGACGATCTCGCCAGCGTCGATGCGGTAATCGACCGCCTTCAGCACATGGAGGTCGCCGTAATAGGTGTCGACGGCACGGAACGCGAGCAGCTCAGGCAACCGCCGCGTCCCCCAGCGAGGCGCTGCGGCCGAGATAGGCGCGGATCACCTCCTCGTTGCGACGCACCGCATCGGGCGGTCCCTCGGCGATCTTCTCGCCGTGGTCGAGCACGACGACGTTGTCGGCCAGGCTCACCACCACGTCGAGCTTGTGCTCGATCAGCACGATCGACAACCCGTGCTCGTGCAGGTTCTTGATCTGCTGCGCCAACTCGAGGGTCTCGGCCGGATTCATCCCCGCGGTCGGCTCGTCGAGCAGCAGCAGCTTGGGGCTTGAGGCGAGCGCGCGCGCGATCTCGACGCGGCGCCGGTTGGCGTAGCTGAGGCTCGAGACCGCGTGGTCGACGCGCGGCAGCAGCCGATTGCCGAACAGCGCGAGAATTTCGAGGCAATGCTCGCGCGCCCGGGCTTCCTCGCGCAGCGTCCCCGGCAGCCGCGCGAGCGCGCCGACCGCACCGGTGCGCAGCCGCGCGTGCATCCCGATCAAGACGTTTTCCAGCACCGTGAGGTTCGGGAACAGGCGAATGTTCTGAAAGGTGCGCGCCATGCCGCGGCCGAGCACGTCGTGCGGCGGCAGCCGCGTGATGTCGTGGCCGGCGAGGCTCACGCGGCCCGCTTCGGGTGCGACCAGACCGGTCACCGCATTGAACAGCGTCGATTTTCCGGAGCCATTGGGCCCGATCACCGCGACGACCGAGCGCGCCGGCACGGTCAGCGACACCGAGCGCAACGCCACAAGGCCGCCGAAACGCACCGTCGCGGCTTCGACATCGAGCAGCGAGCCGTGACCCCGATAGGCGACATCGTCGAGCACGCGCAGACGTTCGGCGGCACGCGGCGCGGCGAGCTCGACCTGCGCCGTCTGCTCCGCGAGGCTCAGCGGGGGCACCGCACGGGTCGCCGGAACGAGACCCTGGCGGCGGTAGAGCATCATCACCACCAGGATGAGGCCGAAGATCAATTCGATCGACTGGACCAGCTCGATCTGCTGCAGCCACTGGACATGGGTCAGCCGGCCCAGCGCATGCAGCCACTGCGACAGGTCCTCGAGAAACCACGATTGCAGGATCTGCAGGATCAGTGCGCCCAGTACGACGCCCCAGATGCTGCCGATGCCGCCGAAGACGATCATGACGAGGATCATCACCGAGACCGGGAACATGAACATCTCGGGGGTCGCGGTCTGCAGCTTGGCGACAAAATAGGTGCCGGTCGCGCCGGCGAAGGC
>JAFAWI010000573.1 GCA_019241915.1 Alphaproteobacteria bacterium | reverse complement strand
GCGCCCGTTTGGCGACGCCTACGCCGCGGCAATCCCGGGCTCCCGGCTGGTCGTGCTGGAGCATGCGGGCCACGCCCCGTTCGACGAGCAGAAGGAGGCTTTTCTCGCGGCGTTTCGCGGCCACCTGGAACGCTCGCGATGACGGATTGCGCGACAGCAGCGGAAGCCGTCGGGGCGGCTCCGTGCGCTTCGGGGTGAAAGAGGTGGCGGAGCTCCTCATCGGCGCGTTTGCGTTGGCGATCTGGGTTTATCTGCTGCTGTTCCGCGGCGGTTTTTGGCGCACCCGACCCGAGGAGCCGGCGCCGGCGAGCGTGTCGCCGCACGCGGTCGTCGCGGTGATCCCGGCACGCGACGAGGCGGACGTCATCGGCGCCGCGGTCGGCTCGTTGCTGGCACAGGATCTTGCCGGACCGTTCCACGTCGTCGTGGTGGACGACCATAGCAGCGACGGCACCGCCGCCGTGGCCCGCGCCGCGGCGGCGGCAGCGGGCGCTGCCGACCGGCTGACGGTCGTAGCAGCGCCGCCGATGCCGGCGGGATGGACCGGCAAGCTGTGGGCGGTGCGCCAAGGCATTGCGATCGCCGCCGCGATGCAGCCCGAGTATCTATTGCTGACCGATGCCGACATCGTTCATGCGCCCGATAACCTGCGGCAGCTCGTTGCCCGTGCCGAGAGTGCCGCGTTCGACCTCGTGTCGCTGATGGTGAGGCTGCACTGTCGCGGGGTGTGGGAACGGCTGCTGGTGCCGGCTTTTGTGTTCTTTTTCTTCAAGCTCTACCCGCCGCGCTGGGTTGCCGATCCGCGCCGCCGGATCGCTGCGGCGGCGGGCGGCTGTATGCTCCTGCGCGCGCGCAAGCTCGACGAGATCGGCGGCATCGACAGCATCCGCCACGAGATCATCGACGACTGCGCGCTGGCGCGGCGGGTCAGCACGGTCGGCCGCGTCTGGCTCGGCCTCGCCGACCAGACCCGCAGCGTGCGCCCCTACGGCTCGTGGCGGCCAATTTGGGACATGATCGCGCGTTGCGCCTTCGCCCAGCTTGGCTTTTCGCGCGTCTTGCTGCTCGGCATGGCGCTGGGCATGGCGCTGACCTATCTGGCGCCGCCCCTGTTGCTGCTGTCGCACAACCCGGCGGCGATGGCGCTCGGACTCGCTGCCTGGCTCGGGATGGCCGCCGCGTTTATGCCGATACTTCGCGTTTATCGCTGTCCGCTGCCGGTGGCGCTGCTGTTGCCGCTGATCGCGCTGTTCTACATGAGCGCGACGATCGCCTCGGCCGTCCAGTACTGGGGCGGTCGTGGCGGCGCCTGGAAAGGCCGCTATCAGGCAGCGGCAGGCTGACGATTGCCTCCCGGGCTACTCCGCCGGGAACGCGGCGACAAAACCGGGCCGGCGCCGGTCGGCGATATGGACGAGCGCCGCCCACAGCCGCCGCAGCCCCTCCCATTGATGCCGCAGATAGCCGCAGCGCACGGCCGGCCCCACAAGCGAGGCCACGCCGGTGCGGGGATAAGCCAGCTCGCGCCGGCAAGTGCCGAAGATCATGTCCCAGACCGGCAGGATCACCGCGAAATTACAGCCACGCGGACGGTTGAACGGCGGCGCGGCGTGCTCGATCGAATGGTGCGTGCGATGGTATTGCGGCCCCACCAGCAGCCGCGAGCCGATCCGGCCGAAACCAAGCCGCACGTTGGTATGAGCGAGGCTTTCGATCAGCCGAAATCCGATCAGCACCAGCGGGTACTCGCCCGGCGGGACGCCGATCAGGATCGCCAAGGTGCCGCTCCACATCATCGCCAGCACATCGTCGATGATGTGGTTGCGGTCGTCACTCCACAGCGTCATCTGCCGCTGGTCGTGATGCACGCTGTGCAACGCCCACCACCAGGACAGCCGGTGCTGCAGCCGGTGCCGCCAGTATTCGCCAAAATCGAGCACCGCCATATAGACCAGGAAGGTCGCGAACGGGTGGTCGTAGAGCGGCGTCACCAGCTGCTCGATCTCGGCCGGGATATAGCCTTTGAGCCGCAGGTACGAGTCGATAGCGGCACCGATCGGCGCAAGCACCACAAACAGGATCGCAGGCACCACGCCGATCCGATGGATCAGCGTGTAGGTGACGTCGGTGCGCACCGGCTTTCGCTCGCCCCAGCTTTCTACCGGGCGCCATAACTCCAGCGGACGGAACAGGATATAGGCAAGGCCGACCGCCAGCGCGCCGTAAAGCGCGAATTCGATACCGTCAAACAGGTCCTCGGACCAGTCCATCAGGCCGAACGCGTAGAGCGCGGGCTGAACCGCGGTCTCGAAAATCGCGCCCCGGATCTGCTCCAGGATGCGCTGAAAGCCGTCAAACATCGTGTCGCCGGGTCTGCCCTGACAGACGCTGTGCTAGTAAACGAAAATCCCATGCGGCGAGCGGCCGACGGGCACTATCGACTTCAACGTCCCTGACGCAAGTTCGATCACGTCGACCGATGCGCGCCATCGCCCGGTGACCCATAATTCCTGGCCGTCAGGCGACAGCGCCATGTCATCCGGGCCGCCCGGCGCGATCAATGTGTTCGTGACATCGAGCGTGGCGGGATCGAGCACCGAAATCGTTCCGGCGACGCGGTTTGTCACGTAGAGCGTCTTGCCATCCGGCGAGGCCAGAAAATTATGCGCGCCCGCACCGGTGTGGATGCGCCGGATGACATTGCCGTTTTGCGGGTCCAGCTCGGCGATGTAGTCGGCGCCCATGACCCCGACAAGCAGTGTGCCGCCGGGCCGGGTGACGATACCGGCCGGGGTTGGGCCGACCGGCATCATCCAGTTGACCTTGCCCGTCGCGAGATCGATCGCCATTGCGCAGCCGGTGCCTTGCAGCGTCACGAACACCGTGCTGCTATCGCGCGAGAAGGCGATGTGGCTCGGCATCGTCGCTGCCGGCAGGCGGTGGACGAGCTGATAGGTCTCCGCATCGTAAATGTCGATGTGGTCGAGCCGGATCGACGCGGCGACAAACCACTTGGCGTTCGGACTGAACCCGATCTGATAGGGATCGCTCGCGGTAATCCTTTGTTTTTCCACGCCGGTCGCCCGGTCGATCAACACCAGTTCGTTGCTG
>JAFAWI010000359.1 GCA_019241915.1 Alphaproteobacteria bacterium | reverse complement strand
TCGATCGGCGCGGCGTTGAGATCGAGCTTCCCGGCCTCGTCTTGGATGCGAACATTGATCGTACCGTCACTATATGCGATGCGCCTGGCGCGGCCATCGGCCGACCAACGCTGCGCGACGACCGGGTCGAGAAGACCGTTGAGGCCGAGCGCGACCCCGGCATCTGCCATAGCCCGGGCGATCGCAATCTCGCCGCGGTTATAGGCGAGCTGCGCCTCACTGCGCGTCTGCGAGGCCAGGCTCGCTGCCATCAGCGAGAGCAGAATCAGTACCCAGATCGTCAACAGCACGGCAAAACCGTATTCGCCGCGATGCCGTCGGTCGGCCGGGGGATTGCGCGCCCTGTCGGATGGTATAGTCGGGCGTGGCCCGGGTGTTTCGTCTCCGCCCATTCAGTGGCGGAACCCGGCGAAGCCGCGGGGGAGAACGGACCACGGGCGCCCGTAGCGAACCACGAGCAGCAGCGACAATAGCTGGGTACGATCTCCGATCTCCGCGGCCGTGACGGTGCCGAACGAGACGAGGAAGGCTTCCACGAGGCGGCCCCACAGCGCGGACAATTGATACTCGCGCCATTGTTACATCGGCAGAAGTCAACCGGATGACGGGGGAGCTTGCCGGAGAGAAGGACTCCCGGCAGTCGATGCGCCTCGCGCTTTCATCGTCGCGGCCGTGCCACTGAAGACCGCAGCGGGTGCGCAATGCAGCTCCAGGGGCAGTCCACTGTCGAGCGCAATTTGGCCTGACTCGCGACACCGTCAGGACTCTCGATCGCTCGGTGGCTTCGGAGGCGGATTTCGCAAGCGGCTGAAAGCGCTAAGATTCTGTAGTGTCGTCGGCCGGCGCGCGGGACCGCCGTCAATCTCTGAGGTGGCAGGCCACATTGTGACCGGTGGCTATCTCCTTCAACTGCGGCTCTTCGGCCGAACAGCGCTCGAAGGCATAGGGACAGCGCGTGTGGAACCGACATCCGGGTGGCGGATTGACCGGGCTCGGGACGTCGCCGCGCAAGATGATGCGTTTTTTGGGCGCCTCCGGATCGGGCTGAGGCACCGCTGAAAGCAGCGCCTCGGTGTAAGGGTGCTGCGGGTTGTTGAAGAGCCGGGCGCGATCGGTGATCTCGACGATCTTGCCGAGATACATCACGGCGACGCGATGACTGATGTGCTCGACGACCGCGATGTCGTGCGCGATGAACAAATAGGCGAGCGAAAATTCCCGCTGCAGATCGACCAGCAGATTGATCACCTGCGCCTGCACCGAGACGTCGAGCGCCGATACCGGCTCATCGCAAATGATCAGATTGGGCCGCAACGCCAGCGCCCGGGCGATGCCGATCCGCTGGCGCTGCCCGCCGGAGAACTCATGCGGATAGCGGTCGAGCGTGTCCGACCGCAGCCCCACTTTTTCGGCGAGTTGCTCGACTCGCTCGGCAGTGCCCTCGCCCTTGGCCTCGCCGTAATTGGCGAGCGGCTCGGCGATGATGTCGCGAATTTTGAGCCGCGGGCTCAGCGACGAATACGGGTCCTGGAAAACGACCTGCATCTGTCGGCGGTACGGCCGCATCTCGGCGCGCGACAGCCCGTCGATCCGCTTGCCGCTAAGCCGGATCTCCCCCGCTGTCGGCTCGATCAGCTTGAGGATTGCTTTGCCGGTCGTCGATTTGCCGCAGCCGCTTTCCCCGACGAGACCCAACGTCTCGCCGGCGGCGATGTCGAACGAGACGCCGTCGATGGCATGGACATGTCCGGACGTGCGCCGCAACAGCCCCTTCCTGACCGGGAAGTGTTTCACCAGCCCTTTCACCGACAGCAGCGGAGCAGCGGGCGCCGTCGTGCCGATCATGCCGCGACCCGATCGCTGTGGAAGCAGGCGGCAAAGTGACCCGCTTCCTTCTCTTCGAAAGGCGGCATCCGCGCGCGGCAGATATCGGTTGCAAAGGCGCAGCGTGCGGCGAACGGGCAGCCCGGAAGCGGGTCCTTCAGCGACGGCACCGTTCCCGGGATTTCGACCAGCCGCGGCGGTGCCTCGTCCTGGGCCGCGCCAAGCCGCGGCACCGAGCCGAGCAACCCTTTGGTGTAGGGGTGCAGCGGCCGGCGGAACAACGCCTTGACCGGCGCTTCTTCGACCTTATGCCCGGCATACATCACCACCATCCGCTCGGCCATCTCGGGGACGCCGCCGAGATCGTGGGTAATGAGGACGATGGCCGCATCGATCTTCTGCTTCAGCTCGCGCATCAGATCGAGGATTTGCGCCTGGATCGTGACGTCGAGTGCGGTGGTCGGCTCGTCGGCGATCAGCAGCTTCGGATTGCACGCGAGCGCCATCGCAATCATCACGCGCTGACGCATCCCGCCCGAGAGCTCATGCGGGTATTGCGCGATGCGGCGCTCCGGCTCGGGGATGTGGACCAGACGCAGCATTTCGACCGCACGCCGGCGTGCCCGCTGGCGGCCCAGCTTCTGGTGCAGCATGACGATTTCGCCGATTTGCCGCCCGATCGTCATCACCGGGTTGAGCGATGTCATCGGCTCCTGAAAAATCATCGATATTTGGTTGCCGCGGATGTCGCGCATCTCGGCGTCGCTCAGCGACAACAGATCGCGGCCGGCGAAGCGGATCGCGCCGGAGACGATGCGTCCCGGCGGCGCGGGCACCAGGCGCAGCATTGACAGCGCGGTGACGCTCTTCCCGCAGCCGCTTTCGCCGACGATCGCCAGCGTTTCGCCCGGCATCACCCGAAACGACACGCCATTGACCGCACGTACCACGCCGTCCCGGGTGAAAAACCACGTACGCAAATCGTCGACATCGAGCAACGGCGCCGGGAGCGCGGCGGGGATATCGGCCGGCGCGGCCGCGGCCGTAGCGAGGCGCTCCGCAACCGACATTGCCGGCCTAGAGGCGCCGCGCAAGGCGAGGGTCAAGCGCGTCGCGCAGACCGTCGCCCAGCAGGTTGATCGCCAGCACCGTGACCGACAGCATGATGCCGGGAAAGAGGACGATGTAGTAGGCGAGCTGAAAGAGGCTGCGTCCTTCGGCCATGATGTTCCCCCAGCTGGGGATCGTCGGTGGTGTGCCGGCGCCGATAAACGACAGGATCGCTTCGGTGATCATCGCCGAGGCGGCGATAAAGGTGCCTTGTACGAGAACCGGCGCCATCGTGTTGGGCAGGATGTGCCGCCACAGGATCTTCGCCCCGACCGTGCCGGTCGCGATCGCCGCCTCGACATAGGGCTGCTCGCGCAGGGTCAGGACGACGCTGCGGACGAGACGTGTCACGCGCGGCACCTCCGCCACGGTAATGGCGAAGATCACGTTCTTTAGGCTCGCGCGGTTGAGCGCCATCAGGGCGATCGCGATCAGGATCGCCGGGATCGACATCAACCCGTCCATGACCCGCATCACAATGGCATCGACCCAGCGGTGAAATCCGCTGACGAGACCGATCGCGGTGCCGAGGCCGATCGCCAGCAGTGCGACGCTGAGCCCGACGGCGAGCGACACGCGCGCCCCGTAGACGGTCCGGCTGTAGACATCGCGGCCGAACATGTCGGTGCCGAACCAGTATTCCGCCGATGGCCATTTGAGCCGCTTGGCCGGCGCCAACGCCTGCGGATCGACCGTTCCGAGCAAGGGCGCCAGGGCCGCAACCGCCATCACCGCCAACAACAAGCCGCCGCCGATCACAATCGTCGGGTGCCGCCGGACATAGGCCACAAGAGGGCCGCGCGAGAGCGGAGCGGCAAGGACAAGGTCGGTGGGGGCGACCGCCATCGGCGCCTCAGTAGCGAATACGCGGATCAAGCACCGCGTAACTCAGATCGACCAGCAGATTGATCAGCACGTATACGGCCGAAAAGATCAGGATCACGCCTTGAATGATCGGATAGTCGCGCCGCAGGATCGCATCGACCGTCAGCCGGCCCAACCCCGGGATCGCAAACACGGTTTCGGTGACGACCACGCCGCCGATCAACAGCGCGATCCCGATACCGATGATCGTCGCGATCGGCACCGCGGCATTCTTCAGCGCATGGCCGATCAGCACATTTTCGTTCGGCAGGCCCTTTGCCTGTGCCGTCCGGATGTAATCCTGGGCGAGGACGTCGAGCATGCTGGCGCGGGTGATGCGGGCGATCAGGGCCGTATAGACCAGACCGAGGGCGATGCTGGGCATGATCAGGTGCGACAGGAACGGCCACAACCCGCCGCCGAGACCGACATAGCCTTGAACCGGCAACACTTTGGCCGCGATCGAAAATGTGTAGATCAGCACATAGGCGAGGACAAATATCGGCACCGAAAAGCCGAGCACCGCGAACATCATCACCAGCCGGTCGATCCACGAGCCGGCTTTCCATGCCGCAAGGATGCCGAGCGGGATCGCCACCAGAACCGAAACGACAAGCGTCGAGAGGGTCAGCGCGAGCGTCGGCTCGACGCGCTGTCCAATCAGCTTCAGGACCGGAAGGTTGGTAAAGATCGACACGCCGAGATCGCCATGCAACAGGTTCCAGACCCAGGCCGCGAACTGCACGTAAAACGGCTGATCGAGGCCGAGCTTGGCGTGGATGCGAGCGATATCGGCATCGGTGGCGGTGTCGCCGGCGATGATGGCGGCCGGATCGCCCGGGCTGAGGTGCAACAGCGCGAAGACGAAAATCGCGACGACCGCCATCACCGGCACGGTCGCAAGGATGCGGCGGACGATATAGGCGAGCACTTCAGCTCCGCCGGCCGCTGATGGGGCATCCTCCGGCGCCGGCGTTCCCGGTCATTTCTTTTCGACGTTCCACAGAAACACGACCGGAGCGACGATGATGCCATTGAGGTTCTTGCGGTATGCGGTCGGGATCTGGAACAGGCCGGTCGGAACGTAATCGACCTCGTTGGTGTAGTTCTCGACCTGGATGGCGCTCGCCAACTCCTTCTGCCCTGCAAGATCGGCGGCTTTGAACCATTGGTCGATCAGCGCCTCGAGCTTGGGATCGTCCGGCCAGCCGAACCATGCCTTGGCGCCATTTGCGCGCAACGGTCCGTTCAGCGCGGGCGACAGCATGTCCGGCGCCGAGGTCCAGGTGTGGAAGATGTTCCAACCGCCTTTGTCGATCGGCTCCTTGGAGGCACGCCGGGTGATCAGCGTGCCCCAATCGTTGGCGTCCACCTGAACGTTGAGCCCGGCCTTGGTGAGAGCCGCGCTGGTGACAAGCGCCTGGGCGTGGACGATCGGCTGATCCGTCGCGTCGAGGATGACGATCTTCTCGCCCTTGTAACCGGCTTCGGCGATCAGCGACTTCGCCTTGGCGAAGTCGGGCGCGTGCGCCAGCGCGTCGGAACCGGCCTCGGTCGCCAGCGGGGTGCCGCAGATGAACAACGCAAAACACGTCTTCCAATACTTAGGGTCCCCGGCGACGGCCTGCATATAGTCCTTCTGGTCGACCAGACTCAGCACCGCCTGGCGCATTTTCAAATTGTCGAAAGGCGGCTGAAGCTGGTTGAAGCGCAGGACGCCCATGTTGCCGAGCGGATCGACGGTGGTCACGACGACATCGGGGTTTTGCGCCAGCACGGGGGCGAGATCGGCCGGCGGCTGCTCGTACCAATCGGCCTCACCGGCATTGAGCGCGGCCGCGGCGGTGGCGGTATCGGGAATGTAGAGCCATTCGACGCGGTCGACCTTCACAACCTTGCCGCCGGCCGCGAAGCTCGGCTGCTCGGTGCGCGGGACGTAGTCGGTGTTTTTGACGAAGACCGCCTTGTGTCCGGGCTCCCATTCCGCCTTGACGAACTTGTATGGCCCCGAGCCGATCGCTTCGGATATCTGTTGAAACGGATCGGTGCTGGCGAGGCGCTCCGGCATCATAAAGGGCACATTACTCGACAACTTGCCGAGCGCGTTGAGCATCAGCGGAAACGGCGTCTTGAGTGCGATCGTAAAGCTGTGGTCGTCATCGGCGGCGACCGAGGCAACTGCCTCCATCAGCTTTTGGCCGAACGGGTCCCGTTTGCCCCAACGCTGCAGCGAGGCGACGCAGTCGGCGGCCCGCACCGGCTGACCGTCGTGCCACTTCAGTCCTGGGCGCAGCGTGAATTTCCAATTCAGATGGTCGTCGCTTTCGCTCCAGCGGTCGACCATTTGCGGCTGCGGCTTCAGGTCCTTGTCGAGCGCGAACAAGGTATCGAAAACCATATAGCCGAAGTTCCGCGTGACGTAGGCGGTGGTCCATATCGGATCGATGCTGCGCAGATCGGCCTGCGGTATAAAACGCAGCGTCTGATCGGCTCGGGCACCGGTGCCGATCGAAGAAGCCGCGGCGAGGATGCCGATCGCTATCGCCGCCGCGCGCAGCCCGCGCCGGAAACCGTTCATTCTGCCCCCGTCCCCTCGTCGTTTGCGGCGAACTTACGACATCGTCGCTCATGTGCCCACGAACAAAACGCTTCCGACGCCAGCCCTCACGCAAGAGCTATGCCGCGGCACCGAATCGTGGTGTGGTTCTTGCCTAACAAGAAATTACCAGGTTGAACGGGAGGGTTGAGCATGCACCGGTTCACACGCCGCGCCTTCAATTCGGGCCTTGCTTCGGCGGCAATGCTTGCTGCTGCCCCGCTCGCCCAGGCGCAGAACAGCGCCGACAAAAAGACGCTGCGTTTCATCGCGCAATCCGATCTGCGCGTTCTCGATCCGATCTGGACCACCGCATACATAACGCGCAATCACGGCTACATGGTGTTCGATACGCTGTTTGCGATGGACGCCGAGTTCGCGCCGCACCCGCAGATGGTCGGCGAGTTCTCGATCTCGAACGACAAGCTCGACTACCACTTTACCCTGCGCGAGGGGCTGGCGTTTCACGATGGCAGCCCGGTGCGCGGAGCCGACTGTGTCGCCTCGTTGAAACGCTGGATGGTGCGCGACACGCACGGCCAGTCGCTGTCGCAAGTGCTGGACGCCATTGCTGCTGACGGCGAGAAAAGCTTTGCGATCAAGCTGAAACAGCCGTTTTCGCTGCTGATCGACGCGCTGGCGAAGCCATCGAGCTTGGCGCCGTTCATGATGCCCGAACGGCTCGCCAACACCGATCCTTTCACCCAGGTCACCGACGCGATCGGCTCGGGCCCGTTCAAATTCGTCAAGGAGGAATTTCAGCCCGGTCACATGGCGGTCTATGTCAAGAACACCGATTACGTCCCGCGGAACGAGCCGCCGAACCTCGCTTCGGGCGGCAAGGTGGTCAAGGTGGACCGGGTCGAATGGCTCAATATTCCCGACGCGACGACCAAAGTCGCCGCGCTCAACGCCGGCGAGGCCGATTGGTGGGAAAATCCGCCGATCGACGTCATGCCCGCGCTGGCCGCGAACCCCGACATCGTCGTCGCGCCGTTCGATCGGCTGCCGACGCCGATCATGGTCAAATTCAACCATCTGCAACCGCCGTTCAACAACGTCAAGATGCGGCAGGCGGTGCTCGCGATCACCAACCAGGCCGATTATCTGACCGCGCTTGCCGGCGACCAGAGCAATTGGCAGCTCTGCCCGTCGTTCTTCACCTGCGGTGGGCCCAGCGCCAACGATGCGGGTTCGCAGGCCCTGAGCGGACCGCGTGACTACGAGAAGGCAAAAAAACTGGTCGGCGAAGCCGGATACAACGGCGAACGCATCGTCATCCTCGATGCGGTCGATCAGCCGGTAGCGCACACCCAGGCACTCGTCGTCGCCGATGAGTTGCGAAAGCTCGGTCTCAACACCGAGGTCCAATCGATGGATTGGGGCACGTTGGTGACGCGGCGCGCAATCAAGGAGCCGCTCGACAAGGGCGGCTGGAATATCTTCGCGACGGGTTGGGTGGGCAGCGATCTGATGGATCCCGCGGAAAATCCCGCACTGCGCACCAACGGCGAAAAGGGCCATTTCGGCTGGCCGGCCGACGATCAGATCGAGGCGCTGCGTACCAAATGGCTGAACGCAGGCAACGCCGACGAGCGCAAGAAGCTGGCTGAAGCGATCCAACTGAGGGCGTTCGAAATGGTGCCCTACATCCCGACCGGACAGTACTTACCCAAGACGGCCTACCGGAAAACGCTCAAAGGCACCCCGCTGACCGGACCGGCGGTATTTATGTGGAACGTCGAGAAGACCTGATGCGGTCACTGGCGCGGCGCACCGACACCGGCGAAACCGGCAATGGAGCGCATGCATGCGGTAAAATAGTTGAGACCGTGGAACAGCAAAGGCGCCGATTGCCGAGGGTGTCGGCAGGTTGGGGCGGGACAGTGTTGGCGTTGCTCCCGTCGCTGCTGCTCGCCGTGCCGGCGCAAGCCCAGAAATCGGGCGGAACGTTGCGCGTCTATCACCGCGACAGCCCGGCCAGCATGTCGATCCTCGAAGAGGGCAGCAATTCGGTCTCGATCCCGATCATGGCGGTGTTCAACAACCTCGTCGTGTTCGATCAGCATCTGGCGCAGAACAGCCTCGACCATCTCGTCCCCGATCTCGCCGAGAGCTGGTCATGGAACCCCGATGGCACCCGTCTCACCTTCACATTGCGCGGCGGCGTCAAATGGCATGACGGCAGGCCGTTCACCGCCGCCGACGTCAAATGCACCTGGGATCTGCTGACCGGGCGCTCGACCGAGCGGCTGCGCGCCAACCCGCGCCGGGCGTGGTGGAGCAATGTCGCCGAGATCGCCGTCGAAAGCCCGCTCCAGGTCAGCTTCGTGCTGGCCCGTCCGCAGCCGGCGATCCTGGCGCTGATCGCCTCGGGCCAGACGCCGGTCTATCCCTGCCACGTCCCGCCGGCGCAGATGCGTCAGCATCCGATCGGCACCGGGCCGTTCAAGTTCGTCGAGTTCAAGCCGAACCGATCCATCAAGCTCGCCCGCAACCCGGATTACTGGAAGCCGGGGCGGCCCCATCTCGACGGGGTCGAATACACGATCATCCCGAACCGCTCGACCGCGATCCTGGCTTTCATCGCCGGCCAGTTCGACATGACCTTCCCCTATGAGGTCACGGCGCCGCTGATCCAGGATATCGAGAGCCAGGCGCCGCAGGCGGTGTGCGAGCTCGTGCCGGCCAATTCCAGCACCAACCTCCTGGTCAACCGCGAGTCACCCCCCTTCGACAATGCCGAGCTGCGGCGCGCCCTGGCATTGGCGCTCGATCGCCGCAGCTTTATCGAGATCCTGGCGCAAGGACAGGGCGATATCGGCGCGGCGATGGAGCCCCCGCCCTCCGGGGTTTGGGGCATGCCGCCCGAGATGCTCGCCGCGCTCCCCGGCTACGGTCCCGATATCGCGAAGAACCGGGCCGCGGCACGGGACATCCTGCAGAAGCTCGGCTATGGGCCCGACAAGCATCTTGCGATCAAGGTCGCGGCGCGCAATGTCCCGACTTACCGCGATCCCGCGGTGATCCTGATCGACCAGTTGAAAGAGATCTGGGTCGATGCCGAGCTCGACCCGGTCGAGACCGCGAACTGGTTC
>JAFAWI010000285.1 GCA_019241915.1 Alphaproteobacteria bacterium | reverse complement strand
ACGGTAAAGATGTCGTTCAAATACATCGCAACCGGGCTATCCGCCTTCTCGCCGATGGCGAACGGGGCCGACGGCGCGGTCGGCGTCAGGATGCAATCGCATTTGTCGAACGCCGCGGCGAAATCCCGGGCGATCAGGGTGCGCACGCGCTGCGCCTTCAGGTAATAGGCGTCGTAATACCCGGCCGACAGCACATACGTGCCGATCAGCACGCGGCGGCGCACCTCGGGGCCAAACCCGGCGGCGCGGGTCTTTTCGTACATGTCATTGAGGCTGTCGCCCTCGACCCTGAGGCCGAATTTGACGCCGTCATATCGCGCCAGGTTCGACGACGCTTCAGCCGGCGCGATGATGTAGTAGGCTGGCAGCGCGTAATGCGTCGAGGCGAGCGAAATCTCCACCGGCTCGGCGCCCGCTGCGCGCAGCCAACCGATGCCCGATTGCCAGAGGGTCTCGATCTCGGCGGAGATGTCCTTCACCCCCGAATGATCGCGCGGAATGCCGATCCGCAGTCCCTTGAGATCGCCGGTCAGCGCAGCCTCGTAATCGGGCACCGGGAGGGGCGCCGAGGTCGAATCCTTGGGGTCGTGCCCGGCCATCGCCCCAAGCATGATCGCCGCATCGCGCACCGTGCGGGCCATTGGCCCCGGATGGTCGAGCGACGAGGCAAACGCCACCACCCCCCAGCGCGAGCAGCGGCCGTAAGTCGGCTTCAACCCGACAATGCCCGTAAAGCTCGCCGGCTGGCGGATCGAGCCGCCGGTGTCGGTGCCGGTCGCGCCGAGCGCGGCGTGCGCCGCCACCGCCGCCGCCGAGCCGCCGGACGACCCGCCCGGCACCAGCGGCCGGTTGTCTCTCGGCCGACGCCAGGGGTTCTCGGTCGGGCCGTAATAGCTGGTCGTGGTCGACGAGCCCATCGCGAACTCGTCCATGTTGGTCTTGCCCAGCATTACCGCGCCGGCCGCCCACAGCTTCCCGGTGACGGTCGACTCGTAGGGCGGGACGAACCCGTCGAGGATGTGCGACGACGCCGTGGTCGGCACCCCCTTGGTGCAGAACAGATCCTTGATCGCCAGGGGGATGCCGTCGAGCGCACCGCCGTCGCCGTTCGCCAGCCGCGCATCGCAGGCCGCGGCCATCTCCAGCGCCCGCTCGGGGGTCGCGGTGACGAAGGCGTTGAGCGGCTTTGCCGCCTCGACCGCAGCATTGAAGGCAACGGTAAGCTCGCGCGCCGAGAACCGTTTCGCCCGCAGCCCGTCGCGCGCCTCGGCGAGGGTGAGGTCGGTTAGGCCGCTCATTCCACCACCTTGGGCACCGCGAAGAAGCCGCGGGCGGCGCGCGGCGCATTGCCCAGCACTGCCGCACGGTCGGCGCCGTCGGTGACGACGTCGTCGCGCATCGGCAAGGTCATCGCGGCGACGCTGGTCATCGGCGGCACGCCTTCGGTATCGACCGCCATCAGCTGCTCGACCCAATCGAGGATGCCGCTCAGCTCGGCGGCGAGCGGCTCCAGCTCCTCGTCGGCGACGCGAATGCGCGCCAGCGTGGCGATGCGCGCCACGGTGGCCTTGTCCAACGCCATGATTTCAGTGTCTTTCGCGGCAAAACCAGCGCGTTGACGCTATCATTCGCCATGATTCTCGACAACCCCGCGGCATTGAGGGCAGCTGTCCCGTCCGACGCGCGGCTGATCGGCCTCGACGTCGGCGCCAAGACGATTGGCCTTGCGCTCAGCGACACGCGGCTGATCATCGCCAGCCCGCTCGACACGATCCGCCGGCGGCGGTTTCGCGACGACGCGGCCGCGCTGTTGAAGCTGGTCGACGAACATGGTGTGGGCGGCGCGGTGATCGGGCTGCCGCTGGCGCTCGACGGGCGTGACAGCCCGCGAACCCAGTCGGTGCGCGCCTTCGCGCGCAACCTGATGGCGCTGCGTGACCTGCCTGCCGCCTTCTGGGACGAGCGATTGTCGACCGCGGCGGTGACGCGCGAGATGATCGCTGCCGACCTCAGCCGCAGACGCCGCGGGGAGATCGTCGACAAGGTCGCCGCCGCCTACATCCTGCAGGGATGCCTCAATGCGATGCCTGGCAGCACTCTTTAAGTTTCGCTGCTAACACACTGATCTGCATATTGTTTTGGATTATTTGCCGAAGCGAACCGTTTCATGCTCGCATCGCTGAACGTATCGAAAGGCCTGGCAGTGAGCACCGGTTCCGTAATGCCGGCATCGCAATACCGGCTGACAACCGCCGAAATCATCTATCGGCTGCCCGATCATCCAAGCCTGTTGCAAACCTATATCTGGCAGAAATTCGACCGCGCACCGGAGTTTCCGGAATTGTCGCGCTTCCTCAAGTTTTGGCGCGACAACCTCGACGGCGAACTGCACTCGGTGCGGGTCGGACAGGGACCGGCGCGGCGGGAGCCGCTGCGCCATATCCTGCCCGGATCGGCGACGCGGCATTAACCCGCTTGTCGGGCGCCGCAACGCCGGCGCAGTCTCCGCCTTGCCACAAGGGCAAAGGCGGTGCCTGTAGTTACGGCGGCAACGGCGGCGGCATCCGATAAGCGCGAGGACACGCGGCGAGTGGTGGCGGCTTGGCTCCTCCTCTGCTGCGCGATGGTCTTTGCGATGGTAGTGATCGGCGGCATTACCCGGCTGACCTGGTCGGGACTGTCGATCACCGAGTGGCAGCCGGTGACCGGCGCCGTGCCGCCGCTTTCGGACGCCGCGTGGCAGGCCGAATTCGCCAAGTACCGGCAGAGCGCGCAATACCGCCTGCTCAACACCGGGATGAGCCTTGCGGACTTCAAAACGATCTATCTGTGGGAATACGTGCATCGGCTGTGGGGGCGGCTGATCGGCTGCGTCTACCTGCTGCCGTTTTTGTATTTCCTCGCGCGTGGCCGCATCCCGCGGCACTTGGCCTGGCCGCTCGCGGGCATCTTCGCGCTCGGCGCAGCGCAGGGTGCGCTCGGCTGGTGGATGGTGAAGAGCGGACTCGCCGACCGTATCGAGGTGAGCCAATACCGGCTGACCGCGCACCTCGCCCTGGCGCTGCTGATCTACACCGCGACGTTATGGGCGGCGCTCAATCTTTTTCCCTCTCCCGTAACGCGGGAGAGGGAGGGGCTCACCGCGCAGCGATGGGAGGGCGAGGGTCGCGTCGGCGAATCCACTCCGACTGTCTCCCCTTACCCTGCCCTGTCTCGCCGGTCAGCGGGGGGAGAGGGCGAAACGAGCAGTTTCGCGCCTGGATATTTGCGGCGCGCGGCGGAAGGTGTTCTCGCGCTCGTCGCGCTGACGGTCGTCGCGGGCGGTTTTGTCGCCGGGCTCAACGCCGGGCTGACGTACAACACCTTTCCGCTGATGGACGGGAACTTTGTCCCGGCCGGCTATGCGCAGATGACGCCGTGGTGGCGCAACTGGTTTGAAAATGTCGCCGCGGTCCAGTTCGATCACCGCCTGCTGGCGGAAACGACGGTCGTATCGGTGGTCGCGCTGTGGTTCGCCGGACGCCTTGCGAAGCTGCCGCAGCCGGCGCGGCGTGCGTTGCATGTGCTGCTCGCGCTGGCGCTACTGCAGCTGTCGCTCGGCGTTTCGACCTTGCTGCTGGTGGTGCCGATCCCGCTGGCCGCGGCGCACCAGGCCGGCGCCGTGCTGCTGCTGACCGCGGCGATTGTCCTGCGCCACCGCCTGCGCGCTCGGCCGAGCTTCCGGACATGACAAAGGCCGCGGACGCCGTGCCCGCGGCCTTTGTCCATGTCAGTCCCGTTGCCCGCTACTGGACCCAAACCCAGTGGCCCTGGTAGCGCGGGTGATGGCCGGCATAGTGGTACTGCCACTCCCAGTGCGGGGTTCCGCTGGCGGTCGCCTGCGGGGAATACTGCGCAGCCGAGGCCGGCGAGAGGGAGACGACCGCCGCGATGGCAAAAGCGCTGACGGTGGCGAGCAAAGTCTTCATTTGAGTTCTCCTGTGTCCGAGCGACCGGCCGATGCGGCTTGCTCTCGGTCCGCTTTGATCTGGCAATCGCCGCGTTTATTCACAAACGAAGCTTTCTCACCCTTGCGTGAGAAATTTTCAGCCGTCGCGCCCCGCCGCGCAGAGCCGATGCGGGGACAAATTGGACGCCCAGCCGGGCGAAACCATATAATTGCGACCCTCGCTGAGGAGAGTGGCATGGCGGAACGCAGCGCCCTTTCGGATAGCCTGCAGACCTGGCGCAAGCTCGCCGAGGCGGAACTGCGCGGCAAGCCGATCTCGGACCTCCACTGGCAGACGCCCGAGGGAATCGCGGTCAAGCCGCTCTACACCGAGACCGACCTCGACGAGATCGCGTCCGCCGGCTTCCCATTCCGCGAGGCAATCCCCGGCGCGGTGCCCTATCTGCGCGGCCCGCGCGCGACGATGTACGCCAACCGGTCGTGGACGACCCGCCAATATTCAGGGTTCTCGACCGCCGAAGAATCGAACCGCTTCTACCGCGACAACCTCAAGGCCGGGCAGATGGGCCTGTCCATCGCCTTCGACCTCGCCACCCACCGCGGCTATGACAGCGACCATCCGCGCGTCGTCGGCGATGTCGGCAAGGCCGGGGTCGCGATCGACTCGGTCGAGGACATGAAGATCCTGTTCGATGGCATCCCGCTCGACAAGATGAGCGTGTCGATGACGATGAACGGCGCGGTGCTGCCCGTATTGGCCGGGTTCATCGTCGCCGCCGAGGAACAGGGCGCCAAACAGGAGCAGCTTCAGGGCACGATCCAGAACGATATTCTCAAGGAGTTCATGGTCCGCAACACCTACATCTACCCGCCCGGCCCCTCGATGCGGATCGTTGCCGACATCATCGAATACACCGCGCGGCACATGCCGAAGTTCAACTCGATCTCGATCTCCGGCTATCACATGGAGGAGGCCGGGGCGACCAGCGTGCAGGAGCTCGCCTTCACGCTGGCCGATGGGCTCGAATACGTGCGCGCGGCGCTGTCCCGCGGGCTCGACATCGACCAGTTCGCGCCGCGCCTGTCGTTCTTTTTCGGGATTGGCATGAACTTCTTCATGGAGATCGCCAAGCTGCGCGCCGCGCGGCTGCTCTGGGCGCGGCTGATGAGCCAGTTCAACCCCAAGAACCCGCAGAGCCTGGCGCTGCGCACGCATTGCCAGACCTCGGGAGTCAGCCTCACCGAGCAAAGCCCGCACAACAACATCGTGCGCACCACGATCGAGGCGCTGGCCGCGGTGCTCGGCGGCACGCAATCGCTGCACACCAATTCCTTCGACGAGGCGCTGGCGCTGCCGACCCCGGCCTCGGCACGGATCGCCCGCAACACCCAGCTGATCCTGGCGGAAGAGACCGGGATTCCCAACGTCGCGGACCCGCTGGGCGGATCCTATTATGTCGAGGCGCTGACGAAGGCGCTCGCAGACGAAGCCTGGGCGTTGATCGAAGAGGTGGAGAGCCTCG
>JAFAWI010000433.1 GCA_019241915.1 Alphaproteobacteria bacterium | reverse complement strand
GCCGCTTTTCATCGTCATCATCCCGGTGATGTCGATCGCTGTCGTTGCCTTCATCGTCTTTATGGAACGCGCCCAGCGCCGCATCCTGGTGCAATACCCCAAGCGCCAGGTCGGCAACCGCATGTTTGGCGGCGAGGCCTCGCATCTGCCGCTCAAGATCAACACCTCGGGTGTCATCCCGCCGATCTTTGCGTCGTCGCTGCTGCTGCTCCCGGCGACGATCTCGACGTTCGAGCAGAGCGGCGAGAACTTTGGCTGGCTCGGCACGATTACCGGCTATCTGGCGCACGGCCGGCCGGCCTATATGGTGCTCTACATCGCGCTGATCGTGTTCTTCTGCTTCTTCTACACGGCGATCGTGTTCAATCCGCAGGAGACGGCCGACAATCTGCGCAAGTACGGCGGCTTCATTCCGGGTATCCGGCCGGGCAAGAACACCGCCGACCATCTCGATTACGTGCTGACCCGGCTGACGGTCGTCGGTGCGGCTTATCTCGCCGCGGTGTGCATTCTGCCCGAGATTCTGATCTCGCAATATTCGGTGCCGTTCTATTTCGGCGGCACCAGCCTCTTGATCGTGGTCAGCGTCACCATGGATACGGTGGCGCAGATCCATTCGCACCTGCTCGCGCACCAGTACGAAGGGCTGATCAAGAAAGCGCGGCTGAGGGGACGCCGGGGATGAACCTGATCCTGCTGGGGCCGCCAGGCGCCGGCAAGGGCACGCAGGCCAAGCGCCTCGAGCAGGCGCATGGGCTCGTTCAGCTTGCCACCGGCGACATGCTGCGCGCCGAAACCGCCTCCGGCAGCGGCCTCGGACGCCGGATCAAGGCGGTGATGGATTCGGGCGCATTGGTCTCCGACGAAATCGTCATCGAGGTGATCGAGACGCGCATCGCCGGGTCCGACGCCAAGAACGGCGTCATCCTTGACGGTTTCCCGCGCACCATCCCGCAGGCCGAAGCGCTCGACGCGATGCTGGCGCGCCACGAGCTAAAGCTCGACCGTGTGATCCTGATGGAGGTCGACGAGGCGGCGCTGATCGACCGATTGGCGGGCCGCTTTAGCTGCCGCAGTTGCGGCGCCAGCTATCACGAGCGTTACAACCGGCCAAAGCAGGGTGGCCGCTGCGATGTCTGCGGCGCGTTCGAGTTCGTCTACCGCCCCGACGATAAGCCCGAAGCAGTGGCGAGGCGCTTCGCGGTCTATCGCGAGCAGACCGCGCCGATCCTGCCGTACTACGAGGCCAAGGGCATCCTGTCGCGGATCGACGGCATGGCCGAGATCGATGAGGTGACCCGCCAGATCGAGGCGGTCATCGCGCGCTGACCGGCCCAAAGTAACCGGCCGAAAATAACGCGCCGGCGGCCGTTGACGGCGGGCGGCCGATCCGTATAATCGCGCGTTCGCGTGGGAGCGATCCCCCCCGCCAATTCCGTATGCCCGAAATCGAGGAGATGCGCAGGTGGCGCGAATTGCCGGCGTTAACATCCCGAACCAGAAGCGCGTGCCGATCGCCCTCACCTACATCCACGGGATCGGCCGCACCAAGGCACTCGAAATCTGCAACAAGGTCGGCATCCCGCTCGACCGCCGCGCCAACGACATGACCGACGACGAGGTCTTGCGGGTGCGCGAGCTGATCGACCGCGAATACACCGTCGAGGGCGACCTCCGCCGCACCGTGGCGATGAATGTCAAGCGGCTGATGGATCTGGGCTGCTATCGCGGGCTGCGCCATCGCAAGGGGCTGCCGGTGCGCGGACAGCGCACACATACCAATGCGCGCACCCGCAAGGGTCCGGCCCGGCCGATCGCCGGCAAGAAGAAGTAGTTCGTTCGACCACACCACCGATAAAGCGCGGGACGGCTAAATGGCGAGAAGTACGGCGGCGGCGCCTCGGTTGCGGCGGCGCGAGCGCAAGAATATCACCTCGGGCACCGCCCATGTGAACGCGACCTTCAACAACACGATGATCACGATCACCGATGCGCAGGGTAATGCGATCGCGTGGTCGTCGTCGGGCAGCCAGGGCTTCAAGGGCTCGCGCAAATCGACCCCCTACGCGGCGCAGATCGCTGCCGAGGATGCCGGCCGCAAGGCGATGGAGCACGGTATGCGCACCCTCGACATCGAGGTCAAGGGCCCCGGCTCCGGCCGCGAGTCGGCCTTGCGCGCATTGCAAAGCGTCGGTTTCGCAATCACGTCGATTCGTGACGTGACGCCGATTCCGCATAACGGTTGCCGCCCGCCCAAGCGCCGCCGCGTCTGACCTCGGCGCTTCGCGGCGGCTGTCGGCGCGCCGCCATGTTCGATATTCGCCGGCCGCAGCGCCGGCGCAGGATGCCAACGGGACACGAGCCTGATGAGTGACGTAACTGTAATCCAGCGGAATTGGCAGGCCCTGATCAAGCCGAAGGGCCTGGAAATCGAGCCGGGCGACGATCCCGCGCGCGCCGCGACGATCGTCGCCGGCCCGCTCGAGCGCGGCTTCGGGCTGACGCTCGGGAATGCGCTGCGGCGCGTGCTGCTGTCGTCGCTCCAGGGGGCGGCGGTCACCTCGATGCAGATCGAGGGCGTGCTGCACGAGTTCTCGTCGCTGCCCGGCGTGCTCGAAGACGTCACCGACGTCGTGCTCAACGTCAAAAGCATCGGTCTGCGGATGCACGGCGACGGGCCGAAGCGGATGCGGTTGCGCGCCACCGGCCCCGGCGAAGTTCGCGCCGGCGCGATCGAAACCGGGCACGACATCGATATCCTGAACCCCGACCTGGTGATCTGCACGCTCGACACCGGCGCGCGGATCGCGATGGAGTTCACCGTCGAGATCGGCAAGGGTTACGTGCCGGCCACCGACAACCGCCCCGAGGACGCGCCGATCGGTCTGATCCCGGTCGATGCGCTCTACAGCCCGGTGCGCAAGGTGTCGTACCGCGTCGAAAACACGCGCGTCGGCCAGGCTACCGACCTCGACCAGCTGGTGCTCCGGGTCGAGACCAATGGGGCGGTGACGCCGGAGGACGCGGTCGCGCTGGCGGCGCGCATCCTGCAGGACCAGCTGCAGCTCTTCATCAATTTCGAGGAGCCGCGTCACGCGGTCGAGAAGGAAGCGGCGGGCGAGCCGCTGATCAACAAAAACCTGCTGCGCAAGGTGGACGAGCTCGAATTGTCGGTGCGTTCGGCCAACTGCCTGAAAAACGACAACATCGTCTACATCGGGGATCTGGTGCA
>JAFAWI010000349.1 GCA_019241915.1 Alphaproteobacteria bacterium | reverse complement strand
TCTGCCGGCGCGCCGACATCCTGGTGGCGGCGTCGGGGCAGCCCGAAATGGTGAAGGCGGATTGGATCAAACCGGGCGCGACGGTGATCGATGTCGGCATTCATCGCATCGCCGGACAGGACGGCGCGAGCCGGCTCGTCGGCGATGTCGACTTCGCGGCGGCGTATGAGATTGCCGGTGCGATCACCCCGGTGCCGGGCGGGGTCGGCCCGATGACTATCGCCTGCCTCCTGCGTAACACTGTGATCGCCGCGTGCCGCCGTCGCGGTCTGCCGGATCCGCTGCCCGAGGCCTGAACCGGAACTTGGCGCATGACCGGCCCGTTGATCCGGTGACTCGAGCAAGGAGGAACCGGCGATGTTGAACAGCAAGACGCTGGGCCTGCTGGCTGCCGGCGCGATCGTGGCCACCGTCGCGGCTGGGCTGCCGTCACGGGCGCAGATGATGGTGCCGGTGCCGCCTAGCGGCCTTATGGTGGAGCGGTATTCGGACGCCCCCAAGGCCGATCCGGGAGACGATCCGGCCAACTGGTCGGCGCGCCAGAATGTCGTCGACAGCGACCGCTACGAGCGCCTGCTGCAGACCAATCCGTCGTTTCGGGCGCAGCGCATCCAGAAGGAATGCGGCGGCTTCACCGACGCCGCAGCCTTCCAGGAGTGCGTTTCGACGTTCGAGTAGCGTTGGGCTGCCTGTCGAGGCGTCTCAAGCCAATACGAACTTATCGATCGCGCCGGCCCAGCCGTCGCCGTCATTGGTGTCCGGCGCGACCGCCTTGGCGGCGGCTTTTACAGGGTCGGGCGCATTGCCCATCGCGATCGGGAACCCGGCGGCGGCGAACATCTCAAGATCGTTCGGCATATCGCCGAGCACCGCGATCTCGTCCTTGGCGACGCCGAGCCGCTTGCCGAGCAACTCGACGATGCGGCCCTTGTCGATGCCGGGCGCGATCACGTCGCAGTAATAGGCCTGGCTGCGCGCGGCATGCGCCGAGTGGCCGAGCGTCTCCTTCATGATGTGCTCGACCTTTTCGATCAGCGGATGGTCGTTGCTGGCGCCGACGATTTTGCCGACCGCGCTGAAATGGTAGTCGGTGTACCGCTCGACCACGGTCGGCGGCACATCGATCGTGTGAATCTCGTGATCGACGTGGTCGCCCTGACGATCGAGAATCACCCATTCATTGCCGACAAAGACCCAGGTGGACACCCCGTTGGTGTGAAACGTATCGACCGCCTTGCGGGCGACCTCCGGAGGAATGCAGACCTGTTCGATGACGGTGAGGTCGGGCTCGACGATCGAGCCGCCGTTGTAGCCGCCGAACGGCAGCGTGACCTGGAGCGCGTCGCGCATCGTGGTCAGGCCGAAGGGCGGCCGGCTGCTGCAGAATGTGAAGCCGATGCCGGCATCGTGCAGCTTGCGCACCGCAGCGACCGCAGACGGGCGCAGCGCCTTTTCGGTAGTGACGAGCGTACCGTCGACATCGGTAATGACAAGCCTGATCTTGCTCACGGTGTCCCCTGCTCTGCGCCGCTTACAGCGCGTTCATGACGTGGATGCCATCGCTCGCGGCGACGACGACGGCGGAAGCGCGGCCGATGAACAGCCCGCAATCGACGACACCGACGATCGCATTGATTGCGTTTTCGAGCCGGCGAGGGTCGTCGATACGCGGGAAACGGCAATCGAGCGTGTAGTTGCCGCCATCGGTGATAAAGGGATGATCCTCATGCGCGTGACGCAGCACCGGCTCGGCGCTGAGCTCCTTGAGCCGTGCGGCGGTGGCCTGCCAACCGAACTGCGTTACCTCGACCGGCACCGCTGTGTGGTCGCCGAGCCGGTCGACGAGCTTTTCCTGGTCGACCACGATGACCAGCCGGCGGCTCGCATTGGCGACAATTTTTTCGCGCAGCAGCGCGCCGCCGAGGCCTTTGATTAGGTTGAGCGAGCCGCGTTCTACCTCATCCGCGCCATCGATCGTCAGGTCGATATGCTGGTGTTCGGCAAAGGTCGCGAGCGGAATGCCGAGGCTGCGTGCCTGCGTGGCGGTGCGCTCGGAGGTCGGGATGCCAGTAATTTTGAGGCCGCCGGCGACGCGCGCGCCGAGCCCCTCGACCACGAAATAGGCGGTCGACCCGGTGCCGAGGCCGACGATCATGCTGTCCTCAACAAACTCGACGGCGCGCAATGCGGCTTGCTGCTTGAGCTTGTCGCGATCGACGGGCATCGCTCAGCCCTCGCCGTGCGCGGCGCGGTCGATAAACCAGATCAGCTCACCGACCGGATTTATGCGCGCCGACGGCAATGTTTGTTCGCCGGCCCAGACCCGTTTCATCATCGCCATCTTGTCGGCCCCGGCGGCAACAAACGCGGCCGATTTGCTGCTGTCGAGCGCCGGGTAAGTCAGCGTCACCCGCGGCACGAACGGGTTGAGCCCGGGCTCGGGCACGCCGGTCACCCAGCGGTTCGTTACCTCAAGCGCCGGCTTGCCGGGAAACAGCGACGCGGTATGCCCGTCAGGTCCCATGCCGAGCAGGTTGACGTCGAGCAGAGGCCGCTTTGGATCGAGCGCGCCGCTCCCGTAATACGACTTCAGCTCTTCCTCGTAGGCCCGGGCCGCGTCGTCAGGCGTGCCTTCGCGGCGGATGCCGTGCACGTTCTGCGGCGGGATCGGGATATGCGCGATCATCGCTTCGTGGGCCATGCCGTAATTGCTGTTGGGGTCGTCCCGGGCCACGAAGCGGTCGTCGCCAAAGAACAAGTGGACGCGTTCCCATGGCATCGCATCGCGCAGCGGCGGCGCGGCGAGCAGCTGGTAGAGCCGCTTCGGCGTCGACCCACCGGAAAGCGCAATCGCGAAACGGTTCGGCGTGGCGCAGGCGAGGTCGACGATCCATTGCGCGACGCGATGCGCCAGCGATTCGAAATCGGCGGAAACGTCGATGCGCGGTCTGCTGGCCATGTCCCGTTGTCCTCGTACCGATCAGCGGCCCGGCTCGGCCGAGTGGCGGATCGCCGCTATGGCCTTGGCATAGTCCGGCGCGTTGAACACCGCCGAGCCCGCGACGATTGCGTTGGCGCCGGCCTCGATCGCCTGCCATGCATTCTCACCGCTGAGCCCGCCATCGACCTCGATCGTGATGTCGAGCCCGCGCTTGTCGCAACGATCGCGCAGCGTGCGGATCTTCGGCAGCATCGTCGGAATGAACTTCTGGCCGCCAAAGCCGGGGTTGACCGTCATGATCAACACGATGCCGACCAGGTCGAGCACGTATTCGATCTGGTCGAGCGCGGTGCCGGGGTTGAGCACGACACCGGCGGTCTTGCCGAGCGAGCGAATGTGCGAGAGCGCGCGGTGCAGGTGGATTGTCGCGCTGGCCTCGCAATGGACCAGGATATGGTCGGCGCCGGCGTCGGCAAATTCGTCGAGGTAGTGCTCGGGCTCGACCATCATCAGGTGCACGTCGAGCGGCTTTTGCGTCACCTTGCGCAGGGACGAGACGACCAGCGGGCCGATCGACAGGTTCGGGACGAACCGTCCGTCCATCACGTCGACATGAATCCAGTCGGCACCGGCGGCATCGGCCGCACGCACCTCGTCGCCGAGGCGCGAAAAGTCAGCCGACAGGATCGACGGAGCGACGAGGACGGGGCGCGCCATATCGGGCTGCTATCCGCCGCGCGTCAGTCGAGCGAGCGCCAGGCGCGGCCGCTGCGCCACAACATCTGATCGGAACCCTCGGGTCCGGCGCTGCCGGCGGGGTAGAATTCGAGCGGCGCGCTGCGATCGTTCTTCCACATGTCGAAGATCGGCTGCACCACGCTCCACCCGGCCTCGACCGAGTCCGCGCGCTGGAACAGCGTCGGGTCGCCGACCATGCAGTCGTAGACCAGCGTCTCGTATCCCGTCGCGGGCGCGGCATTGAAATAATCCTTGTAGCGGAAATCCATCTTCACGCCGCCGAGGTGGATTTCGGGACCCGGCCTCTTGGCGCTGAACTGCAGCGAAACCCCCTCGTCCGGCTGGATCTGCAGCACCAGCACATTGGGCGAGATGTTGTCGACCGCGGTGTCGCGGAACAGCGCCAATGGCGCCCCCTTGAACTGGATCGCGATTTGCGTGGTGCGCCGTCCCATCGACTTGCCGGTGCGCAGATAAAACGGCACCCCCGCCCATCGCCAGGTGTCGATGTTGAGCCGCATGGCGACAAAGGTCTCGGTCATGCTGTCCGGAGCGACACCCTCGGCATTGCGGTAGGCCGGCACCGCCTCGCCGCGCACCGTCCCCCCGGCGTACTGCCCGCGCACCACATTGCGCCGCAGCGCATCGTCATCGAACGGCTCGATTGCCTGCAGCGCCTTGGATTTTTCGGTACGCACAGCGTCGGGATCAAACGAGTTGGGCGGCTCCATCGCGGTGAGACTGACCAGCTGGAAGACGTGGTTCGGCACCATGTCGCGCATTGCGCCGGTTTGCTCGTAGAACGCAGCACGGTGCTCGACGCTGACCGTCTCGGCCACCGTGATCTGCACGTGGTCGATATGATCGCGGTTCCACAACGGCTCAAAGATGCCGTTGGCGAAACGCAGCGCCATGATGTTCTGGACCGTCTCCTTGCCGAGAAAATGGTCCATCCGGTAGACCTGATTCTCGTTCAACACCTTGAGGACGCGCGTGTTGAGCGCCTTGGCCGAGTCAAGATCGGTGCCGAACGGCTTTTCAATGATGACTCGCCGCCAGTAGCCGTCCTTCTCTTCGGCCAAGCCGGCAGCGCCGAGCTGGTCGATGATCGGCCCGAACATCTGCGCCGCGACAGCGAGATAGAACAGCACGTTGCCTTTGGTCCCGTTCTTGGCCGAGATCTGGTCGAGTTTCTTGGAGAGCTCCTGATAGGTCGCGGCGTCGGCGAGGTCGCCGGACATGTAACTGGTGCGGCTGGCGATGAAGTCCCACGCCTTCTCGTCGAGCGGGTTTGGCGTGCCGCCGTGGTCGCCGCTGGCGACAAAGCGTTTCATCGCGTCGGTCTGCGATTGCCGGAAGGCATCGTCCGACTGCTGCGTGCGGCCGAGGCCGACCAGGGCGAAATTTTGGGACAGCAGCCCGGTGCGCGACAAATTGTAGATCGCGGGCATCAGCAGCCGGGCGGTGAGATCGCCGGTGGCGCCGAAGATCACGACCGTGCAGGGCGGCGCTTGGGTCGCGTTTCTCGTCCCGACTGACTCAGCCATGTCTCGGCCCCTCAAAGCTGTTCACAAACGGCCTTGCGCGGAACGGGAAGACACGCGCCCTCCCGTTCCGTCAAGGGTGGCGTGCCGGTCAGTGATGTTCGCTGCCGTGTGCCTCGTGCGCCATCTGCTCGGTGTGCCCACCGAACTGCTTGCGCATCGCCGACAGGATCTTCTCGGCGTAGGTGTGCTCTTGGCGCGAGCGGAAGCGAGTGTAGAGCGAGGCGGTCAGCACGTCCGCCGGCACCGCTTCCTCAATGGCCGCTTCGATCGTCCAGCGGCCCTCGCCGGAATCCTGGACGTAGCCCGAAAACTCTGAGAGCGACTCGTCTTCGGCCAGGGCGATCGCGGTGAGGTCGAGCAGCCACGAGGCGATGACGCTGCCGCGGCGCCAGACTTCCGCGAGGTCGGCGAGGTTGAATTTGTAGCGTCGGTTCTCCGGGATGAACGACTGCGACGCTCCCTTGAGGATATCGAAGCCTTCGGCATAGGCCTGCATGATCCCGTATTCCATGCCGTTGTGGACCATCTTGGCGAAGTGGCCCGCGCCGGCGGGCCCCGCATGGATGTAGCCGTTCTCGACCCGCGGATCGCGTCCGCCGCGGCCCGGCGTCTTGTCGATCGTGCCGGCGCCCGGCGCGAGGCACGACAGGATCGGGTCGAGATGGTCAACCGCCGGCTTGGCACCGCCGATCATCATGCAGTAGCCGCGCTCGAG
>JAFAWI010000325.1 GCA_019241915.1 Alphaproteobacteria bacterium | reverse complement strand
GGCGATGGCTGGGGACCTGGCCCGAGAGCAACATCGTCGGCCTGTGGGATGCGCTCGCCGAGCGCTTCAGTCAGATGGGCGGCAATTCGGGGCCGATGTTCCTGCGCATGGTCGGCAAGGACACGTTTGTGCTGTCGCCGTCGGTCGTGGCCGCGCTCAAGCGCTGGGCCGGCCTGCCAAAGCCGCCAAAAAACCGCGCCGACCGCGCGCTGGTGCAGGGCCACTTCAACGCGTGGGCGGCCGAGAGCGGGCGGCCGCTGTCGCAGGTCAGCCTGATCCTGGCGCTGTCGGTCGACGACTGAGGCTCACGCGCCGGCGGCGGTCTCTTTTGCCGCCTGCAGCGCGAGGTCGCGCACCCGCTGTGCGGCAACCAGGTTGCGCTTGAAGCGGACGACGGCTTCGCGGTCCGGCTCGCCGGTCGCGACCGCCTCGGCAAACACCTTGAACAGCTCGCGCACCCGGTCCGCATAGGCCTGCGAGATGACCGCTGCGTCGCCCGTCAATCCACCGTCCGCCATGACACGCTCAATAATGCGAGATTTCGATCGAATTCCCGTCCGGGTCGTCGATATAGACCGACTGGATCGTACCGATCGCCCCGGCGCGCGGGCCTTCCATCCGCACCGGCACTTCGCAGCGTTCGAGGTGCGCCTTGATCTCGGGCAGCGGCGCCTGCGTGACAAAACAGATATGCGCCGGCATGCGCGGCTCGGCGCGCATCGTCATCCCCGTCCCGGCAAGATCGAGATGGATCTTCTGCTGCCCGAACAGCAACGCGGCACGGCCTTCGCCCATGATTTCGGCCTCCATGCCGAGCACCTTCTTGTAGAACGCGATACTGCGGTCGATGTCGCCAACGGTGATGTTGAGGTGGTCGATGCGCTCGATCTTCATGCGCGGCCTCCCTGGTATGGTTCAATGGACCAGCAATTTTACTGCGGCAAACGTCGCGCCGATGATCGCCACGACATTGATCGGTACGGTGCCGAGGATGATGCCGACAACCCGATTCATAAGGGCAGCGTTGCTTGCCTCGATCCGCGCGACCACTCGCTGTTCCATCTCGCGCATCTCGGCGCGAACTGTGGCGATTTCGGCGCGCAATTCGGTGCCGAGCATCGCCAAATCCTGCTTGGTCGCAAAATCCGCTCCTTCAGAACCGTCTCGGACCGCCTCGGCAACAGCCTCCGCCTGGGGCTCGGAAAATCCAGCCTCACGCAAACGGCGCGCGAGCTTTAGCGTATCGATCGCCATCTACGAAAATGTAGGCGCGGCACGGTGCCCTGGCAAATACGCATCAGGCCGCCGGCACGATGCGCTTCGCCAGTTCCGCTTCGTTGAGCTTGAGGCCGAGCCCCGGTTCGTCGGACAGATGGAACAGCCCATCGACCGGGAACGGCGGGTTCTCGAACACCGCATGCGTGCGCGTCGACGGGTCGTTCCACTCGCACGGCTTGGTCGCGCCCATCTGGCAGGCGGCGATGTGCAGGCTCGCCATGTGGCCGATCGTCGGCTGGGTCTGGTGCGGCACCAGCTCGGCGCCATGCGCCCGGCATAATGCCAGACACTGCATCAGCCCGGTGACGCCGCCCATCTTGACGATGTCCGGCTGCACCATGCGCACCCCGGCGCCGATCAGGTCGGCGACGCCCGCGAGCGTATAGGTCTGTTCGCCGGCCGAGACCGTAATGTCGAGCCGCTGCGCGACCTCGCCCATCGCCTTGACGTGGTAGTGCTGCACCGGCTCCTCGAACCACCAGTAGCCCAGCTCCTCAAGCGCCCGCCCGACGCGGATCGCGCCGCCGACCGAGTAGCCGTTGTTGGCGTCGAAAGCGAGCGGGAACCCATCGCCGACCAGCTTGCGTACCGCCTGGGCCTTGGCGATGTCACCGGGGATGTCGACATCGGCCTTGGTGCGGTCGGCGTCAAAGCGGATTTTGACCGCCGCCGGCCGGTGCTTCATCCGCGCCTCGACGACGCGCAGCACCTCGTCGACGCTGCGCTCGCCATTGCCGCCGATCGACGCGTAGAACGGCAACGCGGTGCGCCAGGCGCCGCCGAGCATCTTGT
>JAFAWI010000173.1 GCA_019241915.1 Alphaproteobacteria bacterium | reverse complement strand
CAGCCCGCACAAACGCATATTCCGCGCGCTGCAGGCAATCGAGCGCGAGCTGCCGGCCCAGATCCTGTCGGACGGCGGGCACCGCTCGCGCAATCCGTCGGTGCAGCTCGACATGCTGCGGGACCTGGTAGATATCCGCACGACGCTGCGTGCCGGACATATCGAGGTGCCGGCCCCCGTGCAGGACGCGATCGACCGGATGGCCCCGATCGTGCGTTTTTTTCGCCACGGCGACCGCAAGCTGGCGCTGTTCAACAACGCGGTCGAAGAGGACGGGATACTGGTCGATCTGGTGCTGACCCGATCGGAGACCAAGGGCGTCGCGCCTGCGCAGGCGCCCAACACCGCCTTTCAGCGGCTGCAGGCCGGCCACAGCCTGGTGCTGGTCGATATTGGCAAGCCGCCGCCGCCCGGCTTCGACGAGTTCGCGCATGCCGGCCCGCTGTCATTTGAGCTGAGCCATGGGCGCGAGCGAATCGTCGTCAATTGCGGCGGCTATCGCGGCAGCCAGCGCGCCTGGCGTCAGGTGGCCCGGTCGAGCGCCGCCCATTCGGTGCTTGTTGTCGCCGACACCAACGCTGTCGAGATCGCCGATGACGGCACGCTGGGGCGCGCGCCGTCGACCATCCGTTGCGAGCGCGCCGAGGAGGACGGGCATCAATGGGTCGCGGTCAGCCACGACGGCTACCGGCAGCGCTTCGGGGTGACCTATGCGCGCGAACTGTACCTGTCGGCCGATGGCGACGATCTGCGCGGCGAGGACAAGCTCACCGGCCGCTCCGGCGTCGCGTTTATCGTCCGTTTCCACCTGCATCCTTCGGTGCAGCCGACTCTCGTGCAGGACGGCACCGCCGCACTGCTGCGCCTGCCGAGCGGCATCGCCTGGCGGTTGCGCGCCGCCGGCGCCGAAATGAGCCTTGCTGAGAGCATCTACCTCGGTTCGGGAGAGATGAAGCCGTCGCAGCAGGTGATGCTGAGCGGCACCACCGGCACCAACGGCGCCTCGGTGCGATGGGCTATCCGCCGCGAGGCCCGCGGCGCGGGCGAGCTCTAGATTGCGTTGACGCTGCTTCTCATCGCGGCTGCGGCGTTCGTCATCTCCTGTTGCGGGACGCGGGCGCTGATCCCGCTGCTGCGACGACGGGCACTGCTCGACCGCCCGAACGAGCGCTCTTCGCATGTATGCCCGACCCCCCGCGGCGGCGGCGTCGCGCTTGTCGGCGCCGTTGGCGTGTGCTGGCTCGCTCTTTGGGCGGAGGGTGCGGCTCCTGCCGCCCATCTTGCGATCGTCGCGAGCATGGCAGGCCTCGCCGCTGTGTCATGGGTCGACGATGTGGGCGGGCTGTCTCCGCCGGCGCGGCTTGCGGCGCAGTTCGTTGCGGTTGGAGTCGGCATGCTTGTGCTGCCGCCCGGCCCGGTCTTTCAGGGATGGCTGCCGCCCGGGCCCGACGCTGTCGCAGCGGCGCTGCTCTGGGTGTGGTTTGCCAATCTGTTCAACTTCATGGACGGGATTGACGGCATTGCCGCAAGCGAAGCGGCCGCGGTCGGGCTTGGACTGCTGCTGATCGGCGGCGCTGCCGAGGCCGGACCTGCGGCGGCGATCCTCGGCGCCGCGCTCGGCTTTCTCATATGGAACTGGGCGCCCGCGCGCATCTTTATGGGCGACGTCGGCAGCGTGCCGCTTGGTTACGCACTCGCCTTTCTGCTGAACGAGCTGGCGCTCCGCGGCGACTGGGCGGCGGCGTTGATCCTGCCGCTCTATTTCCTCGCCGACGCCACGCTGACGCTGTTGTGGCGCCTCGCGCGCGGCGAGCGGGTATGGCAAGCGCACCGCCAGCACTTCTATCAGCGCGCCGTGCAGCGCGGCCTCGGCCACGACGCAGTGGTGCTGTGCGTGATCGCCACCGATCTCGTACTGATCGGCTGCGCCTGGGCCGTCGTGAGCGGGTGGAGCGTCGCCGGGCTTGCGGTTGCGGCGCTGACCGTGGCGCTGCTTCTTGTGGCGCTCGGTACCGCCAAGCGAGGCGCTTGAAGCGCCAAAGGCCGGGGCCTATACCCGCCACAGATGGTTGCCGCCGCGCCTCCGATCCGCCGCGCGCTGATCTCGGTCAGCGACAAGACCGGCCTGGTGTCGTTTGCCGAGGCCCTGGTGTCCCGGGGCGTCGCGCTTATCTCGACCGGCGGCACCGCCCGGACGCTCGCGGAGGCCGGCCTCGCGGTCACCGAGGTCGCCGAGGTGACGGGGTCACCCGAGATGCTCGACGGCCGGGTCAAGACGCTGCACCCGGCGATCCATGGCGGTCTGCTGGCGCGGCGCGACCGCGAGGACCATCGCGCCGCGCTAGCCGAACACGGCATCGACGAGATCGATCTGCTGGTCTGCAACCTCTACCCGTTCGCCGCCACGGTCGCCTCGGGCGCCGGCCGGGCCGATTGCGTCGAGAACATCGATATCGGCGGCGTCGCCCTGATCCGCGCGGCGGCGAAAAACCACGATTGTGTCGCGGTCGTCACCGAGCCCGGTCAGTACGACGCGCTGCTCGCCGAGCTTGCCCGGGACGGTGGGGTCGGCGAGGCGATGCGGCGCGCGCTGGCCGCCAAGGCCTTCGCGCTGACCGCGTCATACGACGCGGCGATCGCCGCATGGATGTCGCGCGAGGAGCAAATCGAATTTCCCGCGCGCGTTGTCTTCGCGGGCGAGCTTGTCGAGGTGACGCGCTACGGCGAGAACCTGCACCAGGCCGGCGCCGTCTACCGCACCGGCGAGCTGCGGCCCGGCGTCGCCACCGCCAGGTTGTTGCAGGGCAAGGACATGTCCTACAACAACTTCGCCGACGCCGACGCGGCGTTCGAGCTGGCCGCCGAGTTCCGCGAACGGCCTGCGGTCGTAATCGCCAAGCATGCCAATCCTTGCGGCGTCGCCAACGGCGCGAGCCTGGCCGCGGCCTGGAGGCGCGCACTGGCATGCGACCCAGTAAGTGCGTTCGGCGGGATCGTCGCGGTCAACCGGCCGCTCGACGTCCCGACCGCCGAAGAGATCGCCAAGATCTTTGTCGAGGTGGTGATCGCCCCGGGGATCGACGATGCGGCCGCCGACATCTTCGCCCGCAGGAGCCAGTTGCGGCTGCTGATCGCGGGCGCGATGCCGGACCCGACGGCAGGCGGCATGGCCTTCCGTTCGCTGGCGGGCGGCATCCTTGTGCAGGGCCGCGACAATGCGGTGGCGCGTCCGGCCGACCTGAAGACAGTGACCGGACGCACGCCGACCGAGGCCGAAATCGCCGACCTGATCTTCGCCGACACCGTCGCCAAGCACGTCAAGTCCAACGCGATCGTCTTCGCCAAGAATGGCGCTACGGTGGGGATCGGCGCCGGCCAGCCAAGCCGCGTCGACAGCGCCAAGATTGCGGTCGCCAAGGCTGCCGGCATGCAGAAAGCCGCGGGTCTCGCCGAATCGCCGGTCAAGGGCGCGGTGATGGCGTCGGACGCGTTTTTTCCATTCGCCGACGGTCTCGAGGTCGGGATCGCGGCCGGGATTACCGCGGTGATCCAGCCCGGCGGCTCGCGCCGCGACGCCGAGGTGATCGCCGCAGCCGACAAGGCCGGCATCGCGATGGTCGTCACCGGCACCCGCCATTTCCGCCATTGACGCGACCCGCTGCCCCTCAGCGCGCGTCGCTGCGCGACGGGCTCTGCCTCCCCGCTCGCGCGGAGAGGGTAGGGGTGAGGGGCCGTTACGGCTTGAACGAATTGATGTACGCGGCGAGCTTTTCGAGCATGTCGGGGGTCAGTTTGAGCGGCACCATGTCGGGGCTGTGGCGCAGCGCGTGCTCGACCTTGTGCGCATTCCAATCGCGCTCGCCGGCCATCTTGCGGAACGACGGCGCCGTGGCGCTGCCGAAGAGGTGGCATTCGGCGCAGATGCGGTCGGAAATCTCCTTGCCCGGCTGCGCACCGGCGTCGGCGATCGGCGAGCAATTCGCGCCGGGATGCGCGGCCGCCCAGCGCTTGCACTCGCGGCCGTAGACCAGCGAGAGATAGCGCCGCACCTGACGCTCGCGGCTGTCCGGATAGGCCTTCAGATCGTCGGCCGCGCTGTGCAGCGCCTGTTGCTCGTTTGGCGTCAGCTCGGCGATGACCGGGCTTTGCGGCGTCAGCCCAAAGGCATCGCGCAAGTATTTGTGGTCGGCCGCAGTGAGCCCGTCCGCCGCCGCGCCGCCGGCGCCCAGCAACAGCGCCGCAGCGGCAAGATGCGGCGCTCTCACGGCTCGAAAATGTCGTCGAGCGGCCACACCGGGCGCCGCACGCTGCGGTAGAGTTCGGGCGTGTAGTGCGGTTTGCACAGCGCGCCGGTGTCGACCAGAATCACCTCGCGCGCGATCGGCTCGAACGCGGCGCGGAAATGCTGCATCGACTTGACCGCGACGGTCGGATAGCGCGTCGGGTCGATGCCGAGCGAGGTGAACTGAGCGAGGTCGGTGGCCTGACCGTTGTTCGAGATCAGCACGATGTCGATGCCGCCGACGCGAAACACCAGCGACGGCCCGTAATTGCGCTCGACCCCGCCGCCCATCGGTCCGTAGGCGATAAACCGGCCGTTGGTGATGCAGACGATCTCGCCGCTCAGCGTGAGAGGCCCGCCGCCGATGCGCGGATCGATCTTGCCGCCGAGGGTCAGCGTGGCGGGGCCGATGCCGGCGGCCATGCCGTCGGCAACCGCCGCGGGGTCGCAGATCGCGTGGAAGGCAACGCCGTCAACCTGGGCGTCGACCAGGCCCTTGAGGAATGCCGTGGCGTCGCCGTAACCGCCGCCGCCCGGGTTGTCGGTAAAATCGGCGACAACCAGCGGCTTGTCGCCGCGCCTGCCTTCGCGCGCGCGGGCCACGGCGGCGGCGACCGGCAGCATCCGCACCGAATCGTAGTCGCGCGTCTCCCAGGCGTGGTCCATGAACGCCTCGGCGATTTCCTGCGCCGGCGGGCCGGTGCCGACACCGCCGAGCTCGTCGTAGGTCACCGTCACCGACGGGCCGACATCGTGGATATCGGCGAGCGGGAAACCGGCACAGACGCTGACCGCCAGCACCTCGCCCGATTTTTCCAGCGCCTCGCCGCGCTGGATGAGCTCGGCCATCGGCCCCTTCTGCGTACGGCCCCAGTCGAGCCCGTGCATCATCGG
>JAFAWI010000146.1 GCA_019241915.1 Alphaproteobacteria bacterium | reverse complement strand
AAATTCACGGTCATCCGCATCCAACCGTCGCGGCTGAAGCAAATCTGCGTCGCCAAAACCGAGCCGGGCGACGAGAACAACCAGGACGTCTCGAGCCTCGTCGGCAAGGTCGATATCCGCAAGCTGGAGATGTATTCGCAGAACGATCCGGACGCCTATTCCTTCTCGGGCGGGCTCAACCGCACGACGCAGGGGCTGATGGAATTCGTCGAAATGTTCAAGGCGCCGATCAAGATGCTGCACCCGCTCTTGACCGCGACACAGGAGGGCAACTACGCCGGAACCGAGAATATCGGGGGCATTCCGTACCAGGGCATCATCCTCGCGCACTCGAACGAGGCGGAATGGCAGAGTTTCCGCAACAACAAGAACAACGAAGCGTTTATCGACCGCATTTCGGTGATCAAGGTGCCGTACTGCCTGCGCTCGACCGAGGAACGCAAGATCTACGAGAAGCTCTTGCAGTCGAGCGAGTTGGCCAATGCGGCTTGCGCCCCCTCCACGCTCGACATTCTGTCGCGCTTCTGCGTGCTGTCGCGGCTGAAGCCGCACGAGAACTCCAACCTGCACTCGAAGATGCGGGTCTATGACGGCGAAAGCCTTAAGGACACCGACCCGCGCGCCAAATCGGTGCAGGAATACCGCGACGCCGCCGGCGTCGACGAGGGCATGGACGGCATCTCGACGCGCTTTGCCTTTAAGGTGCTGTCGGGCACGTTCAACTTCGACACGCAGGAGGTCGCCGCCGATCCCGTGCACCTGATGTACGTGCTCGAACAGGCGATCTGGCGCGAGCAGTTTCCGGATGCGGTCGAGAAGAAATATCTCAACTTCATCAAGGCTGAATTGGCCCCGCGCTATGCCGAATACATCGGCAACGAGATCCAGAAGGCCTACCTCGAATCATATTCCGACTACGGCCAGAACCTGTTTGATCGCTATGTCGCCTACGCCGATGCGTGGATCGAGGACCAGGACTACAAGGACCCCGATACCGGGCAGCTGATGAACCGCGAGCTCTTGAACCAGGAACTGTCGAAGATCGAGAAGCCGGCCGGGATTGCCAACCCCAAGGACTTCCGCAACGAGGTCGTCAAATTCGCGCTAAGGGCACGCGCCAACACCGGCCGCAACCCGTCGTGGCAGTCCTATGAAAAGCTGCGCGAGGTGATCGAGCGGCGCATGTTCTCGCAGGTCGAGGATCTGCTGCCGGTCATCAGCTTCGGCACCAAGAAGGACACCGAGACCGAGAAGAAGCATGCCGATTTCCTCGAGCGGATGGTTTCGCGCGGCTATACCGAGCGCCAAGTCCGCCGGCTAGTCGAGTGGTACATGCGCGTGAACAAGGCCGGTTAGTGGCGCTTCGGGATCGGGTGCTGGGCGGCCAGAGGGTTAGTTGATGAACGTCGTCGATCGCCGCCAGAACCCAAAGGGCAAGAGCCTCAGCAACCGCCAGCGGTTCATCGAGCGCGCGCGCGCCGAGGTCAAAGGCGCGGTCCAGGATGCGTTGCGCAAACGCAAGGTGGCCGATGTCGAGCATGGCGAAAAGATCGCCATCCCGACCCGCGGCATCACCGAGCCGGTGTTTCATCACAGCCGGCGCACCGGCCGCACCGACCATGTCGTGCCGGGCAATAAGGAATACGTCCGCGGCGACGAAATCCCGCGGCCGCAGGGCGGCGGCGACGGCGGCGGCCGCGAGGGCAGCCCGGACGGCAGCGGCGAGGATGCGTTCGAGTTCACGCTGACCAAGGAAGAGTTCCTCGACATGTTTTTCGAGGACCTCGAACTGCCTGACCTCGTCAAGAAGACGCTCAAGGATTCGACCGCCGTCGATCTCCAGCGTGCCGGCTACACAGTTACCGGTTCCCCCGCCAATCTCAGCGTGCCGCGGACGATGCGGCAGAGCATGGCGCGCCGCATCTCGCTGAAACGGCCAAAGCTCGGCGATCTCGAGGCGCTGCGCGAGGAGATCGACAAGGCCGAGGCGCGCGGCGCCGACGATGAGGTGGCGCGGCTCAAGCTGCTGCTCGAAAAGAGCGAGCGGCGCAGCAAGATCATTCCGTATATCGACCCGCTGGACGTGCGTTACCGCCGCTTCGAGCGGGTGCCGAAGCCCAATACCGAGGCAGTCATGTTCTGCCTGATGGACGTGTCCGGCTCGATGACCGAGGCGATGAAAGACCTCGCCAAGCGGTTTTTCATGCTGCTGCACGTGTTCCTGATCCGCCGCTACCGGCATGTCGACGTGGTGTTCATCCGCCACACCTCGACCGCCGAGGAAGTCGACGAGGAGACGTTCTTCTACAGCCGCGAGACCGGCGGCACCGTGGTATCGACCGCCTTGGAAAAGATGCTGGAGATTGCCCGCGCGCGGTATCCGACCGACCGCTGGAACATCTACGGCGCGCAGGCCTCCGATGGCGACAATTACGGCGCCGATTCCAGCCGCTGCGTCTCGCTGCTGGGCGGCGACGTGCTGCCGCTGTGCCAGTATTTCGCCTATGTCGAAGTCGGCGACGGCACCAGCGGCAGCCTCACCGGGCTGTCGCGCGACAGCGATTTGTGGCGCGCCTACAGCGAGGTCGCGCCCGCGCACCAGCATTTCGCGATGCGTCGGGTCGGCGACCCCGCTCAGATATTCTCGGTGTTCCACGAGCTCTTCGCCAAAGGGGGCGTTCGTGCCTGATACGCCGGCCGTAACCAAGCCCAAGCCGCAGGCGGCCGCGGCTGTGCCGCTCTTCACGGGACCCAATTGGGACTTCGGCGGGCTGCGCAAGGTGCACGATGCGATCGAACGGATCGCGGTCGACGAACTCGGTCTCGACACCTACCCGCTGCAGATCGAGGTCATCACCTCAGAGCAGATGCTCGACGCCTACGCCTCTGTCGGCCTGCCGCTGATGTACGGGCATTGGAGTTTCGGCAAGCGCTTTGCCTACCACGAGACGCTCTACCGCAAGGGCCTCGCCGGTCTCGCCTACGAGATCGTCATCAATTCGAACCCGGTGATCTGCTACATCATGGAGGAGAACTCCATGACCATGCAGACGCTGGTCATCGCGCATGCCGGCTTCGGCCATAACCATTTTTTCAAAAACAACTATTTCTACCGGCAGTGGACCGACGCCGAGGGCATCCTCGATTATCTGAGCTTTGCCCGCGATTACGTCGCCAAATGCGAGGAGAAATACGGGCTCGACGCGGTCGAGCGAGTGCTCGACGCCGGTCATGCGCTGAAGGATCACGGCGTCAACCGCTATGCGCGCCGGGCCCGGCCGAACCTGGCCGAGGAAAAGCGGCGCGTCGCCGAGCGGCTCGCGCATGACGAGGCGACGTTCAACGATCTGTGGCGCACGGTCCCGTCGCCGGAAAAGGACGACGACGAGCTCGAGGGAGACGAACAGCGTCAGGCGATGCGCCGCAAACTCGGGCTGCCCGAGGAGAATCTGCTCTATTTCATCGAGAAGCGCGCACCGCGCATGGAGGATTGGCAGCGCGAGCTGATCCGCATCGTGCGCCACGTCTCGCAGTACTTCTATCCCCAGCGGCAGACGCAGGTGATGAACGAGGGGTGTGCGACGTTCTGCCACTACGAGATCATGAACCGGCTGCACGACCGCGGGCTGATCAACGAGGGCGCGATGCTCGAATTCCTGCATTCGCATTCGAGCGTCGTGTTTCAGCCGGGGTTTGACGACCCGCGCTATGGCGGGCTCAACCCCTATGCGCTCGGTTTCTCGATGATGGACGACATCAAGCGCATCTGCACCAATCCGAGCGACGAAGACCGCGAATGGTTTGCCGACATTGCCGGCAACCAGGACCCGTACGGCGTGCTGCGCCACGCCTGGGCCAACTACCGCGACGAGAGCTTCATCCTGCAGTACATGAGCCCGGAGATCATCCGGAACTTCAAGCTGTTCCAGATCAACGACGATTCGTCAAAGCCGTCGCTCCGGGTCGAGGCGATCCACGACGAGATCGGCTACCGCAAGATCAGGAGCGCGCTGTCGCGGCAATACGATTTGTCGCGACGCGAGCCGGACATCCAGGTGGTCGATGCCGACATGACCGGCGACCGCTGCCTGGTGCTGGCGCACTACGTCCATGACGGGGTGCTGCTCGAAGAGAAGAGCTGCCGTTCGGTGCTGAAACACACCTCGCTCCTGTGGGGCTATGCGGTCAAGCTGCTCGAAATCGAGGCCGCCACCGACAAAGTGCTCAAAACCTACGACGCGGACGAGTAAGCTCCCTTTCATGGCGCAGCGCCGTCGGCGCCGCGGCACTTTCCCGGTTTGCTGTTCAGGGCGCGATTGCTTCGTCGCCGTTCTCCTCGCAACGACAGCTTGCGGGCGCCCGCTTTCGCTGCCATTTGCGCGCTATGAATGTGCTCGGCATCGAGACGAGCTGCGACGAGACCGCGGTCGCGGTGGTGACGGACGGGGCGCCGCCGATCATCCGCGCCAACCTGGTTCAGTCGCAGTCGGCCGAGCACGCACCCTATGGCGGCGTCGTTCCGGAGATCGCGGCGCGGTCGCATCTCGACCATTTGCAGCGGCTGATCGGGCAGGCGCTGGATGC
>JAFAWI010000142.1 GCA_019241915.1 Alphaproteobacteria bacterium | reverse complement strand
TCTCGGCGCCGCCGCGCCCGCGGGCCCGAACGGCAGCGAGGCCGCCGCCATCCTGCTGATGATGCTCGGCGATGCCGAGGCCGCGGAAATCCTTTCTTACCTGGAGCCGCACGAGGTCCAGCATCTGGGCAGCGCGATGTTCGGCGTCGCCGACGTCTCCGAGAACCAGGTGGAGTCGGTGTTCAACACCTTCATGAGCCGCAACAAGGCGCGAACCACGATCGGCTTCGGCGCGGCGCCGCGGATCCGCGCGGTGATGGAGCATGCGCTTGGCGCCGACCGCGCCGAGAATGTGCTCGCCCGTATCACCCCGCCGACGCGCAGCCGCGCGCTCGACCCGCTGCGCTGGATGGACGCCAAGACCATCGCCGGGCTGATCGAGGCCGAGCATCCGCAGATCGCGGCGGTCGTCCTCGCCCATCTCGAGCCGCCGATCGCGGCCGACGTGCTGCAATTGCTGCCGGCCGACGCCCAGCCGGACCTCATCTATCGCGTCGCCAAGCTCGAATCGGTCAGCGCCGAGGCACTCGAGGAGCTCGAGCGGATCCTGGTGGCGGAGGTCGGGCGGATCGCTTCGGTGCCGGCCGCGACCCGCGGCGGCGCCAGCGCGGCCGCAAAGATCATGAACAACATGCGCCCCGGCTCCGACCAGCGCATCATCCGCACCCTCGCCAAGGCCGACAAGATGCTCGCCCAGAAGATCGAGGACGAGATGTTCATCTTCGATGATCTCGGCGAGCTGGACGAGAAGAATCTCGGCATCTTGCTGCGCAACATCGAGAATGACGTGCTGATCGTCGCGCTCAAGGGCTGCGACGACAAGCTGCGCGAGAAGATGCTCGGCTGCATGTCGGCGCGCGCCGCGGACTCGATCCGCGACGAGATGGCCGAGCGCGGCCCGCTACGCCTCGCCGAGGTGCACGACGCGCAGAAGGAGGTGCTCGCGACCGCACGGCGCCTCGCCGATGCCGGCACCCTGATGCTCGCCGGCCGGGGCGACGATTATGTCTAGGCTGCTGCGCCAGAGCGGTGACGCCGCCGCCAGCCTCGGCAGCTTCGTGCTCGCCCATGGCCATGGCGGCTTCCGCCCGCGCGGCGGCGAGATGCCGGGCAATGACGATGCCCCGGTCACCGCCGAGCAGGAGCGCGCGCGCCTCCAGGACGAAGCCTTCGCGCTCGGCCTGCAGGAGGGCCGCAAGGCCGTCGAGGCCGAGTTCGCCGCCGAGCGCGAGGCGATCTCCCGGCTCGCGGAATCGCTCGCAGTGCTGCGCCCCGAGCCCGCCAACGCGCTTGCCCTGCTGCTCGCCGAGACGGTCGACCGGCTGGTGCGCCAAGTGATCGGCGAGGTCGAGATCGACGCCCAGCTGCTGATCGCGCGCGCGCAGGCCGCGGCCGCTTTGGTCGCCAAGGACGTGGAGCCGACGAAGCTGCGCGCCCACCCCGATGACATTGCCTACCTCCAAGCGGCGCGGCTCGACGTGTTGCTGCACCCCGATCCGGCGCTCGACCGCGGCGCGATCGTGCTCGAGACCGGCCATGGCTGGATCGAGGACGGCCCCGCCGTCCGGCTCGACCGGCTGCGCGCCGAGCTCGACAAGATGGCGGCGCCGCGATGAGCCAGCTCCAGGCCCGCGCCCGCGACCTGCTCGCCGACGTCCGCGCCGACCGTGCCGGCGCGCGCGCGATCGGGCGGCTCGCTTCCTATGACGGCCTGATGCTCGAGGCGACCGGCTTCACCCGGCCGATCGGCGCCGGCGCACGCATCGTTTCGGGGAACGGCCAGGTCTCGCGTGCGGAGGTGGTCGGGTTCCGCGGCAGCCGCACGCTCTTGATGGCGCTCGACGGCGCCGCCGCCCATGCCAATGGTGCACGGGTCGAGCCGGACGCGTCGAGCGCGATGGCCGAGGTCGGCCCCGCCTTGCTCGGCCGCGTCGTCGACGGGCTCGGCCAGCCGCTGGACGGGCTCGGCCCGGTCGGCGCGGTCGACAAATGGCCGCTCGCCGGCCGCACCGAGAATCCGCTCTCCCGCGCCCGGGTCACCCAAGTGTTCGACACCGGGGTGCGCGGGGTCAACGCCCTGCTCACTGCCGGCGTCGGCCAGCGCATCGCGATCGTCGCCGGCTCGGGCGTCGGCAAGTCGGTGCTGATGGGCCAGATGATCGCCGGCGCAGACGCCGACGTGATGGTCGTCGGCCTGATCGGCGAGCGCAGCCGCGAGGTCAGCGACTTCCTCGCCACCAAATTGCCGCCCGGGATCCGCCGCAAGTCGGTGGTCGTCGCGGTGCCGGCCGATCATGCGCCTTTGCTCAGGCTGCGCGCCGCGATGCGGGCGACCGCGATCGCCGAGGATTTCCGCGCGCGCGGATTGAAGGTGCTGCTCCTCGTCGACAGCCTCACCCGCGTC
>JAFAWI010000123.1 GCA_019241915.1 Alphaproteobacteria bacterium | reverse complement strand
GGTGCGGCATTGCGCGATACGCGCGGACCGGTGGTGCTGGTCGCCAACGAGGTCGGCATGGGCCTGGTGCCGGAAACACCGCTCGGCCGCGCGTTCCGCGACGCCGCAGGCTGGCTCAACCAGCAAATGGCGGGGCTCGCCGACCGCGTCGTTTTTGTCGCAGCCGGTCTGCCGGTGGTTTTGAAGGGAGCACCCTGATGCGCCGCATTCCCGCGACGATCGTCACCGGGTTTCTCGGCGCCGGGAAGACCAGTCTGGTGCGGCACTTGATCGGCGCCGCCGACGGCAGCCGGCTCGCGATCATCGTCAACGAGTTCGGCGAACTGGGGATCGACCGCGAATTGCTGCTCGGCTGTGGCGACGAGAGCTGCACCGACGACGACATCGTCGAGCTGGCAAATGGCTGCATCTGCTGCACCGTGGCCGACGATTTTCTGCCGACGCTGAGCAAGCTGGTCGAGCGACCCGAGCCGCCGGACCACATTTTGATCGAGACGTCGGGCCTGGCGCTGCCGAAACCGCTGGTGCAGGCCTTTGCCTGGCCCGAGATCCGCACCGCGACGACGGTCGACGGGGTGCTGACGGTGATCGACGCCGCCGCGGTCGCCGCCGGCCGCTTCGCCGCCGACCCCGCAGCGGTGGCCGCGCAGCGCGCCGCCGATCCGAGCATCGAGCACGACAACCCGCTGGAAGAGGTGTTCGGCGACCAGCTCGCGTGCGCCGACCTCGTCATCCTCAACAAGACCGATCTCGTCGCGCCGGCGGTGCTGGCCGCGCTGGAGGCCGCGATTGCCGCGCGGCTGCGCCCCGGGGTGCGGCTGATCGCGGCGCGTGACGGCAAGGTGGCGCCGCAGGTCGCGCTCGGGATTGTCGCCGCCGCCGAGGACGATCTCGCCGCCCGCCCCTCGGTCCACGCGCTCGAGGACGAGCACGACCACGACGATTTCGACAGCTTTGTCGTGAGAGCCGGTGCGGTCGGAGACGGCGACGCGTTTCGACGCCAGCTTGCCGCAGCAATCCGGGCGCACGACATCCTGCGGGTGAAGGGTTTTGTCCATATTCCGGGCCGCGAGCGGCGGCAGGTCGTCCAGGCGGTCGGCGACCGGGTGCAGTATTATTTCGACCGGCCGTGGGGGGCCGCCGAGCCGCGCGCCACCCGCCTTGTCGTGATCGGCAAAAAAGGCCTCGACCGCGCCGCAATCGCCGCAGCGCTGGGCGGCTGGCGGTGAGCGTGTTGTTCATCGCCGTTCGCGCCAATCCCGGAACCCGGCGGCCGGCGAGCCGTCGTCTGCCCCGGGCCCCCGCTTGCGCGGGGGAGACGCGAAGGTAGGCCGATGCATCTGCTCGCGACCGAACCCGGTGTCATCGCCGACGGCTCGGCGGCACTCGATCTCGGCCAGACGCCGGGCGACATCGTTGTGCTGGCAAGCGCCGATACCGAGATCGCGCTGCTCGCCGCCGCGCAAGCGCGGCGCCGTGCCGGCGATGCGAACGGGCCCAGCTTGCGCCTCGCGCCGATCGGCCGGCTCGGCCATCATCTGTCGGTCGACCTCTATATGGATGTCGCCGCCAAGGCCCGGCTGGTGGTCGCCCGGGTGCTGGGCGGCAGCGGCTATTGGCGCTATGGGATCGAGCGTTTGGCCGAAACCTGTCGCGTCCACGCCACCCCGCTCGCGCTGCTGCCGGGCGACGACAAGCCGGACGCTGAACTGGCCGAGCGCTCGACGGTGCCGGCGGAGGCATGGCGGCGGCTGTGGCGCTACTTGCGCGAAGGCGGCCCGGTGAATGCCGACAATTTTCTGCGCTACGCCGCGTCGCTGGCGGCCCCGCACCCCGACCCGCGCCCCGCGCGCGGGGCGCGGGAGGCAGCCGCGGCGACGCGGCGGGAGGGCGAGGAGCCGCCGACGCGAGAACATTGGGCCGAGCCGGCGCCGCTGCTGCGGTCCGGGCTCTATTGGCCCGGTCAAGCGACCCCATCGCTCTCCGACATCGCTGCGGCATGGAAAGGCGATGCGGGTGTCGTGCCGATCGTCTTTTACCGGGCGCTGGTGCAGTCGGGGAACACGGCGCCGGTCGACGCGCTGGTCGAGGCGCTGGCCGCGCGGCGGCTGCAGCCTTTGCCGATCTATGCGCAGAGCCTCAAGGATGGCGAGGCGGCGGCGCTGCTCGGCGATGCTTTCACGGCGCATCCGCCCGCCGTCATCCTCAACGCCACCGGCTTCTCGGTCGCTGCGTCCGGCGGCGTGGATCCGCTGCACGCCGATTGCCCGATCCTGCAGGTCGTCTTCTCCGGCGGCGATGAGGAAAGCTGGCGCGACGGCACGCAAGGCCTCGGGCCGCGCGACCTGGCGATGAATGTCGCGCTGCCCGAGATCGACGGCCGCGTCCTCAGCCGCGCCGTGTCGTTCAAGGCGCCGCTAGGCCGCGACCCCGAAACCGAGGCCGAGCTGGTCGGCTATCGCCCGGTTGCCGACCGCATCGCCTTTGTCGCCGATCTCGCCCGCAATTGGGCGCGGCTGCGCGCCAAGCCGGCGGCGGAGCGGCGGATCGCGATCGTGCTCGCCAACTATCCGAACAAAGACGGCCGGATCGGCAACGGGGTGGGGCTCGACACCCCGGCATCGGCGGTGGCGATCCTCGCCGCGCTGGAACAGGCCGGCTACCGCGTTACCGACTCGCCGCAGACCGGCGCCGCGCTGATGGAGCGACTGCTCGCCGGGCCGACCAACGCACATCCCGGCGCCGAGGCCGAGGAGCGCCTGCAGCTCAATGCCTATTCGGCGGTGCTCGCATCGCTGGCGCCCACGGTTCAGCAGCGGGTTGCGGCGCAATGGGGCTCGCCCGAACGCGACCCGTTCTTCCATCCGGGCACGCTCGACTGCGGTCATTTCGGCATCCCGGCGATCCGTTGCGGCCATGTCGCCCTGCTGATCCAGCCGGCGCGCGGCTACAACATCGACCCGAAGGCGTCCTATCACGACCCGGCGCTGGCGCCGCCGCATTCGTATCTCGCCGCCTATGCTTGGATTTCGGATGAATTCCGCGCCGATGCGGTGATTGACCTCGGCAAGCACGGCACGCTCGAATGGCTGCCGGGCAAGGCGCTGGCGCTGTCGGCGGAATGTTTCCCGGAGGCGGTGCTCGGGCCGCTGCCGCACCTCTACCCGTTTATCGTCAACGACCCCGGCGAAGGCACTCAGGCCAAGCGGCGGGCGCAGGCGGTGATCGTCGACCACCTGACCCCGCCGCTGACCCGCGCCGGCAGCTACGGCGAGCCGGCCGAACTCGAACGGCTGATCGACGAATATTACGATGCTGCCCGCGGCGACCCGCGCCGCATCGACCCGCTCGCCTGCGAAATCCTGGAGCGCGCGCGCGCCGCCGGGATCGACCGCGACTGCGGGATTGGCCCTGACGACGACCGCGCGGCGGCGCTCAAAAAGCTCGACGGGTTTTTGTGCGAGCTCAAGGAACTGCAAATCCGCGACGGGCTGCATGTGCTCGGTGCCGGCCCTGCCGGCGAGCCGCTCGATGAATTGCTGCTCGCGATCGCCCGCGCGCGGCGGGGCAGCGGCGTCAGCGACGAATCGCTGCTGCG
>JAFAWI010000595.1 GCA_019241915.1 Alphaproteobacteria bacterium | reverse complement strand
TCGTTGGCAATCGCCATCGCGATCATCACCCGCTGGCGCTGGCCGCCCGAGAGCTGGTGCGGATAGGCATTGAGCCGGCTTTCGGCTTCGCGCAGACCGACGAGGTGCAGCAGGTCGAGTGTGCGCTTGCGCGCCGCGGGGGCCGGCAGGTGCTTGTGGATCAACAGCGTCTCGGCGATCTGCTTTTCGACCGTGTGCAACGGGTTGAGCGAGGTCATCGGCTCCTGAAACACCATGCCGATGCGGTTGCCCCGGATGTCGCGCAGGCGCGCCGGCGCCGCGCCGACCAGTTCCTCGCCGGCGAACTTGATGCTGCTGCCGGGCGGGTGCGACGCCGCCGGATACGGCAGCAGCTGCAGCACCGAGAGGGCGGTCACCGATTTACCCGATCCGCTCTCGCCGACCAGCGCCAGCGTCTCGCCCTTGTCAATGTCGAACGAGGCGCACTTGACCGCCTGCACCGGCCGCGCGCCGCGCCAGCCGGCGAAGGTGACGCCGAGGTCGCGCACCTCGAGGAGCCTCATCCAAACGCCTTCCGCGGGTCGAACGCATCGCGCACCGCCTCGCCGACAAAGGTCAAAAGGCTCAGCATGATCGCCAGCACCGCGAACGCGGTGATGCCGAGCCAGGGCGCCTGCAAATTGGCCTTGCCCTGCGCCAGCAGCTCGCCGAGCGAGGGTGACCCGGGCGGCAGTCCGAAGCCGAGAAAATCGAGCGATGTCAGCGTCGTGATCGAGGCATTGAGGACAAACGGCATAAATGTGATCGTCGCCACGGTGGCGTTGGGCAGCACGTGGCGCAGGATGATCCAGCGGTCGGGCAGGCCGAGCGCCCGCGCCGCCCGCACATAGTCGAAATTGCGCGCGCGCAAGAATTCGGCGCGCACCACATCGACCAGGCTGGTCCAGGAGAACAGCAGCATCAGCCCCAGGAGCCACCAGAAGTTGGGCTGCACCAGGCTCGCCAGGATGATCAGCAGATAGAGCACCGGAAGGCCCGACCAGACCTCGATAAACCGTTGAAAACCGAGATCGATCAGGCCGCCGAAATAGCCTTGCATCGCTCCCGCGGCGACACCGATCAGCGATGACAGGACGGTGAGCGCCAAACCGAACAGCACCGAGATGCGGAACCCGTAAATGAGCCGCGCCAGCACATCGCGTCCCTGATCGTCGGTGCCGAGCCAATCGGCGCCCGACGGCGCCGCGGGGTAGGGGCCGGGAGCGCTGGTGATCGTGTCGTAGCGGTAGGGGATCGGCGGCCGGACGATCCATCCTTTGGCTTCGATCAGCTTCTTGACCTCGGGATCGGTATAGTCGGCCTCTGTCGGAAACACGCCGCCGAATGCGGTTTCCGGGTAGGTGGCGAATACCGGCATGTAAAACGCGCCGTCATAGCGGATCAGCAGCGGCCGGTCGTTGGCGATGAATTCGGCAAATAAGGTCGCGCCGAACAGCACCAGGAAAATCCAGAACGACCAGAAGCCGCGGCGGTTGGCGCGGAAATTGTCGAGCCGCCGCCGGGTGAGCGGCGTGATCTTGCGGCCGAGAAAGGTGAGGCCCGCCGGCGTTGCTTCGAGCGGCGTCAGCGTCGTGGCGGCGCCGCTCGGCGTCGGCGGCGGGGTCGCGATCTGCAGGTCGGGCGGGCTCACGGTCGATGAACGCCGCAAGTTGAAATCCGCGGACCGGTGGCCGCGGCGCCGCCATCAGCCTCCACCCCAACCCGCCCCCGCTTGCGGGCGCGGAGATCATCGCTGCCGGGGAGGCGGACGGCCGCGGGTGCCCTGTTATCCCCCTCCGCCGCTAGCGGGGGAGCCTTGGGGCGGGGGCTACGCGTCTGATCCAAGCGCAACCAAGGCAAGCGCCAACCAAAGCCGAACTTACGACAGCGCCGGCGCGACCCTTCGCTGCGTCGCGGCGCGGCCCTTGCGGTCGAGGTAGCGGCCGCACAGCACCTCGGCGATCTGCACCGCGTTGGTCGCCGCCCCCTTGCGCAGGTTGTCGGCGACCACCCAGAAGGCGAGGCCGTTCGCCACGGTCGGGTCTTTGCGGA
>JAFAWI010000537.1 GCA_019241915.1 Alphaproteobacteria bacterium | reverse complement strand
AGCTGACCGGAATGCTGTTCGAGCTTGGCCTCCAGCCGCTCGAACAGCGCGATCGCATCAGCGGTCGCGCCGGCAAAGCCGGCGATCACCGCCCCGCCGCCCAGACGACGCAGCTTGCGGGCGTTCGATTTGACGATGGTCTGCCCCATCGACACTTGGCCGTCGCCGGCGACCACGACTTCACCGCCCTTGCGCAAGCAAAGGATCGTCGTGCCGTGCCATCGCGTGTCGTCAGAGGGAGGGGTCATGCGCCGCGCGAACAAGGAGCCGAGCGGCAGACCTTGCCGCGAAGCCTCTCATGTAAGCGCCGCAGGGCAAGGGTCAAGCGAAACGGCAGACCGGCCGTGGGCACGCCGCGGCTAGCGAACCGTTAACCGAAGCCGGTACAGTCTCTCCACCGGCCCGGTGCGAGGCGCCTCAATGCCAGCGGTTGCCATGCAAGACGCGTTCACCACGCTGCTCGACGACGACAATCCCACCCCAAACGTTCGGCATAAAGTCGTGCTCAATGTCGGCTGCGGCTATCGCGGCCGTGGGCCGCACGCCGCATTCCAGGGGCCAGAATGGCGCGAGCTGCGCCTCGACATCGACCCATCGGTAACCCCTGACATCATCGCCTCGATCGCCGACATGCGGCCGGTGCCGAGCGGCTCGGTCGATGCCGTCTGGTCGTCGCACAACCTCGAACATCTCTATCGCCACGAGGTGCCGGTCGCGCTCGGCGAATTCCTGCGGGTGCTGCGCCGGGGCGGCGAGCTGCTGGTGACGATGCCCGATCTGCAAACCGTCGCCGAACTTGTGGTCAACGACCGTCTCGAAGACCAGGCTTATGTGTCGCCGAGCGGTCCCATCAGCGCACTCGACATGATTTACGGCCACGCCGCGTCGGTCACCGCGGGCAACCACTTTTCGGCGCACAAATGCGGCTTTACCGCCCGCACGCTGACGCAGCTCCTCTACGAGGCGGGTTTTGCCGGCGTCGAGGTGTGGCGCGACGGCTTCGCGTTGTGGGCGCGGGCGCGCAAGCCGCCGGCGTGATGCCGCCACGCGCCCGGACGGCGCGATGAACTGGCTGTTCATCCACCAGAATTTCCCGGCGCAGTATGTGCACGCCGCGCGGCATCTGGCGGCGTCAGGCGACCGCGTCGTCTTCGTCACCCAGCAGCACGAGCGCCAGCTGCCGGGCGTGCGCAAGATCGTCTACCCGGCTCCCGCCCCATCCTCCGGGGTTCACCCCTGTGCCGCCGATCTCGACCTGGCGGTGCAAAACGGCACCGCGGTCGCACGCATCTGCGAGGAGCTGAAAGCCGAAGGCTTCACCCCAGACCTCGTCGCCGGACACAACGGCTGGGGCGAAATTCTCTACATCAAAGAGATTTGGCCGAGCGTTCCGCTACTTGGTTATTTCGAGTTCTTCTATCGCACACGCGCCAGCGATCTCGATTTCGATCCGGAATTTTCGCCGACCTTCGAGGACCGGCTGCGGGTGCGGACCCGCAATGCAGTCAACCTGCTCGGACTGGAGACGGCAAATTGGGGTCAGACGCCGACCGAGTTCCAGCGCGGTCTCTATCCCGAAGCCTACCGGCGGCGGATCAGCGTGGTCCACGAGGGGATCGACACCGAGACCGTGCGTCCCGATCCGACGACGCAGCTTTGGCTGGCAGGCGGTCTGGCGCTCTCGGGCCGCGACCCGGTCATCACCTACAGCGCGCGGAACCTCGAACCGTACCGCGGCTTTCACGTGCTGATGCGGGCCTTGCCTGACGTGCTCGACCGGCACCCCACCGCGCGCGTGCTGATCGCCGGCGGCAACGATGTCAGCTACGGACGGCGGCCCGCGCGCGCGGCAAGCTGGCGCGAGCAGCTGCTGGCGGAACTCGGCGGCCGCCTCGACCTGAGCCGCGTCCATTTCCTCGGTTACATGAATTACCAGCAGTATCTCGCGCTGCTGCAGGTCTCCTCGGTGCATGTCTACCTGACCTATCCGTTCGTGCTGTCCTGGGGTTTGCTCGAAGCGATGGCGGCGGGCTGTGTCGTGGTGGCATCGCGCACCGCACCGGTCGAGGAAGTGATCGCCGATGGGGTCAACGGCCTTTTGGTCGAGTTTTTCGACCCGGCGGCGCTGGCCGAACGCATCGGCGATGTGCTGGCGCGGCCCGAGCGGCACGCGGCGCTGGGCACCGCGGCGCGGCAGACCGTCGTCGATCGCTACGATCTGGCGCGGGTGTGCCTGCCCGCCTATCTACGGCTGCTGCGCCGCGTGATGCGCAACACCGCCTGATCCGCCGCCGTACGCTCGCGATTCCTTGACGGGATTCGGGGTGCGCCGTACCGTCGCAGGCTAAGCGCCCGGGGACCATTGCGCAGCGCGCACCTCGCCGCCGGAAGGAAGAGCATCAGACTGTTTAACGCGAAGCAATTGCCTATCGGCTAGTCCTAACACCCGGCGAGAGCCGGCAGCAGAGAGGGAGGTCAGCATGGCGTCGTGGAAACTGATTTCGGCGGACTCCCACATCGTCGAGCCGCCGGACATGTACACCGAGCGGTTTTCGCCCAAGCTGCGGCAGCGCGCGCCGCACATGGAGCGGCGCAAGACGCCGACCGGCAGGGAATACGACGCCTGGATGCTCGAAGGTCAGCAGGTCGGCACGCTCGGCGCGGTGATGCAGGCCGGCCAGCGTTTTGAGGATCCGTCGCAGATCGATTTTCTCGGCGTCTGGGAAGACGTTCGCAAGGGCGCCTACACCGCCGACGCGATG
>JAFAWI010000133.1 GCA_019241915.1 Alphaproteobacteria bacterium | reverse complement strand
GGCGCACGATGCCGGGCGCGGGCCGGGCGATCAAGCGCCGCGGCCCGCGGTGCGGCTTCAGGTAGCGGCGGCTCAGCCGGTCGGCTTGGTGTTGGTCGTTGTCGCGATCTGCCCGACCAGCTCGCCGAGCCAGATCGCGGTCGATAGCGCGTCGCCTGTCGGCGGGTGGGCGCACGCGGCGTCGCCGTATTGCTCGACGATGGCCACTCTATTTGCCGCGTCCGCCGGGACGGTGCCGAGCGACACGGCAGCGTTGGCGGCCCTCTTGCCCTTCTGGTAAGCGATGCAGGCGGTCTTGATCGTGGTGTCGACGGTACCGGCGACCTGGTTGGCGAGCGCGAGGCCGCCGCCGAGCGCCCCCGACGCGGCGCCGGCCCCGACCAGAGGCGCGCAGGCGCCGAGCGCGACGCCGAGCGCCGCCACCAGTGCGATGGTCTGCAGCATGCCGCGCTCCTTGAGCAGCAGCGCGGCAAGGCCGCATCCCGCGGCGAGAACCTGCGCGAGCTGACCGAGATCGCTGTCGGAGAAATGCAGCCCGCCGAGTGCCAAGATGGCGCCGAGGCCGGCATAGCTCGAGGGTTCGCTGAAGCGCGCAAGCAAGAAGGCAAGTGTCGGCACGGCAGCTCCTTTCAGAAAAAAAGGGCCGCGTGGCGGCGGCCCGAAAAACACGATGACCGAAGGGGTTCAGACAAGGTCGGCGGCGTAGCCGCGTCTGGCTTCAGCCAGCGCCGGCGCACCCGCCGGCACTTCACCCGAGCCGCCGCAGCGGTCGCAGACTTCGTGGTGCCGCCCTACGATATCGGCGGGGTCGAGGCTGCCATCCTCGCGCCGCCGCTGCAGCCGTGGCGTCCGGCCGCTTCCGCCGCAGCGTTCGCACGGCGCCGTCTGCGGGGTCATGACTGCGCCGCCGCCCGTCGATCGTAGGCGGCGGCGAGCTTCGCGTCGTAATCGTTCTCCGCCTCGCCCGGTCCGTTATAGGCGAGCGCGAATGCCGTCCAATCCTCGGCGCGGAGGTGCTGGTCGAGCCCGCCGTGCCGGCAGAACGCCGCAAATGCGTCGAGTTGGGCGCCCTCGCCGGCGCACATCGCCGCGACGTAGCCCTCGATATCGGCGAAGCCGCAGATGGTATGGTTGAGTCCCAGGATCTGGAACATGCCCCAGCTGGCCGCCTGCAATGTCGCAGCGCGGTCGAGCGCAATCGCCTCGGCCAGCCGGTCGTATTGATGCGCGCCGGCCGCCCCGTAAAGCGACCGGTTCCACGCGGGCGCCGACACGTTGGGATGCGCCGCATCCCAGCGATGCGCGGTCAGCCGGCCGAAAACGTGCGCCTCGAACAGGATTTTCGGCCGCCCGTCGGGCAGAAAGCCGCCCCCGGCGCTCTCCACGTCGCACACCGCCCAGATCGCCGCCGGCTCGCATTGCAGCGACGCGGCCGCGGCGGCGACGTCGTCGGCCGCGAGCCGGGTCGCGGTTCCCACAAATTCCATGATCGCCTCCTGTACTGACGGTCGGTTGCTCAAGGGCCGGCTATCGCCGGTTCTGCTTCTGCACCAGTTCGGCGCGCATATCGGCCAGCGTCTGCATCACCCGTTCCAGCGCCGCGCGCATTTCCGACTGGAACTGCCGCTCTTCCTGGCGGCGTTCGTCGAGCTGCCGCTCGGCCTGCATCAGGCGCGCCTCGTGCCCGGCCAATCCGACGCGGTATTCGGCGCGGGCCATGTCGATGTCGCTGCGCAGGCTGAGATAACCGGCGAGAATCCCCCCGCCGCCGGTGATGATCACCACCCCCGCCTGCAACAGATGGCCGAGCGTGATGTCCGGGCTGAAATGCGGGTGCAGCATTTCGAACAGCCTGGCACTCACCGCGGGGCCGCCGCCTGCGCTTGCCGCCTCATCGTCAGGCGCCCGCAATCCGCGCGTCGGCGGCATAATGAATGAGAAACGAATCGGTGGTGTTCTGGCCCAGCACCATTCCTTGGGTCGACGTCGCCGCGGCGCTTGGGGCCGCGGCGACATTGTCGGTAAACCCGCTGCCGACGACGTAGACGCTTTCCCGGCCCGAATTGCCGGCGCCATCCCAAAAGCTGACCGTCGGACTGGCGCGGAGCGGGATCGGAAAGCCGAGCGATACGCCGACAAAGGTCGTGACGCCGCGGTCGTAGTTGAAGCCGCCGACCAGTCCGCTGTGCGTCGCCGTACCGGGCGCGGTGCCGTTGTCGTACGTCGTTTGGTAGAAGCGTCTGCACCACGCGGCATCGTCCGATGGCAGCAAATATTCGGGGGTCGGCGGCGCCGCATTCGGCCCCGTCGCGACCCCGGCCGTGACCCGCATGTCGAAGCTGACGATCTCGATGTAGTTGCCGCTGGTCAGCGCACCGAAATCGACCGTCGGCGTGTAGCCGTTGTTGGCGCCGGCGGCGACCGCAAGCGTATAGGCGGCGGTGCAAACGGCATTGTTGGCGCAGCTCTGCATCGAGCCGGCCGAAAGATCGGTCGTCGGCGACGTCCAGTTGTCCTGCGCGCCGGCGTATTTTGTCGTCAGCGTCGGCGTCAGCGATCCACCGGACTTGTTCTGATAGGTGATTTGAAAGGTCACCGTCTGGCCGGCAAGCACCGCCGCACTGTAGCTCTCGATCGGAAAGCGAAGCTTCACATCGGTGTTCGAGGCCGCGCCCAGTATCTTCAGCGCAAAGTACGGGGCGCCGCTCTGCGGGCTGACGGCTTGCGAGGCCGTGACCGAGGCGCCGGCAGGCACGACATAGACGCCCTCCGATGCCCAGCCGCCCGATGTGGCGATCGTCATCGACGTGCCGCCGTACCATTGCGACAGGCTGTTGCCGCGCAGCTTGTTGACAAAGCCGGCGAATGCCCCGGAAACCTGGCCGGCATTGGCCGTC
>JAFAWI010000108.1 GCA_019241915.1 Alphaproteobacteria bacterium | reverse complement strand
ACGGCGGCAGCTATGGCTTTGTGCCGAGCGCGCCCGGCACTTGCGGCGCCCCTTGAGCAAGTCTGCGGCCGCACACCGGACCGGCCCCCTCAAACCCGACCGGTAAAGCCGGGCTCGGGGCAACACGTCTGGCGGCGGTCGCTCAGCCGGCGGCCGACGGAGGCTGCGGCGGCGCGCGGGTCAGGAACAGCGCGAGGATGCTGATCGCGAGCGCGATACCGAGCACAAAAAAGCAATCGGAAAAGGCCATCACGAACGCTTCGCGGCGCACCAGCCTGGAGACTTGAGCCAGACTCCGCACATGCGCAGCCGGTGCGCCGGCAAGCGTTTGCGTCGTCAACGCCTGCGTGAATTTTGCCACCAGCGAAGCAGCCTGGAGGCTGTTTTGGGTCAGCCGGTCGCCGATTACCGAGAAATGGTAGTGCTCGCGAAACGTGATGAACGTCGCCAGCATCGCGATGCCGACCGAACCGCCCAGGTTGCGCATGATGTTGAAGATGGCCGAGCCTGCCGCCTGCTCGCGCTGCGGCAGTGAGCCGGCCGCCAGCGCCGACAGCGGCGTGATGATGAAGGGCTGCCCGGCCGCGCGCACCAGCTGCGACCATTTCAGCTGCTGGATCGCCCAATCGTGCGTCAGGTAAGCGTTCATAAAGCAGCTGACCGCGAACAGCAGCAGCCCAAAGCCGACAATAGCGCGCGTGTCGATGTGCCGCATCACCAGCGGCACGAGCGGGAAGATCGCCAGCTGCGGCAGTCCGAGCCACATGATCACCTCGCCGATCTGCAGCGCATCGTAGCCCTGGATCTGCGCCAGGTAGACTGGCAGCACGTAAACGGTTCCATATAGCGCCAGCCCCATCAGGAAACCCATGGCCGAGGCGCTGGCAAAAGCGCGGTCCTTGAACAGCCGCAAGTTGATGAAGGGTCGTTTGTGCACGAACTCGATGACCAGAAACGCGGGGATGAAGATCGCCGCAAGAATGGCCGTGTCGCGGATCAGCGGGTCACCGAACCAATCCTTGCGCTCGCCCTCTTCAAGCATCGTGATCAGCGAGCCGAAACCGATGGCCATGCAGGCGATGCCGAGCCAATCGCCGCGCCACAGCCGGTCGAGGTGCATCTCGTCGCGTCGCAAACCGTAGGCAATGGCCCAGATCAGCACCGCGCCGGGGATGAGGTTGATGTAGAAAATCCAATGCCAGGACAAGGTGTCGGTGAGCCAGCCGCCGACCGTCGGGCCGATCGCCGGCGCAAAGGTCGCGGTGACGCCGAACAGTGCGAGCCCCATCGGCCGCTTCGACAGCGGCAGGCAGCGCAGCACGATGGTCATCGCGGTCGGGATGAAAACGCCGCCGGTAAACCCCTGTCCGGTGCGGCAGACAATCATCATGCCGAGGCTGGTCGACATGCCGCACAGCACCGAAAACCCCAGGAACAAAATGCAATTGCCGATCAGATAGCGGCGGGTGGAAAAGATTTCGGACAGCCAGGGGGTGAGCGGGATCGTCACGATCTCGGCGACGAGATAGGCGGTCGATATCCAGGTGCCTTCGTCGAGCGAGGCGGCAATGCCGCCTTGAATGTCCGGCAGCGAAGCATTGGTGATCTGGATGTCGAGCACCGCCATGAACGCGCCGAGAATGGCGCCGAACACGGCTACCCAATCGCGAAAACTCGGCTCCTTCTCCTGGCTCCGCGCCATTAGGGCACGCCGCCTCGCGCGCCGTGCCCCTCACCCCAGCCCTCTCCCGGCAAGCGGGGAGAGGGAGGATCAGAGTGGCCTCGCGTTTCGCTCTCGCCGCGGGCCGGGATAGGGGGAAGCCCCTCGCGCCGCGATGAGAGGGTGAGGGGCCGTATCGGCATCAGCGCTGGGCTGGCGGCGCCCCCGCCAGCGTCTGCCGTTGGCCTTCGGGCGGCGCCGTACGGCTGTCCACATTGGCCTCGACCGAGAGACCCGGCCGCAGCTGGTCGAGCCGCTCGGCCGGCGGGTTGTCGATCACGATCTTGACCGGCACGCGCTGGACGATCTTGGTGAAGTTGCCGGTCGCGTTTTCCGGCGGCAGCAGCGCAAACTGCGCGCCGCTCCCCGGCGCGAGGCTATCGACGGTGCCGACGAAGTTGACGCCGGGGAAAGTGTCGATGCTGAGGCCGGCCTTCTCGCCGCGGAACATCCGCTCGATCTGCGTTTCCTTGAAGTTCGCGACGACATAGATCGCGGTCCCCATCGGCACGATCGTCATCAGCCCCTGCCCCGGCTGGACGTAGGCGCCGAGCTGCACCGACCGGTCGCCGACCGCCCCGTCGATCGGCGCGCGGACAACCGTATAGTCCAGGTTGAGCCGTGCCGCCTCGACCTGCGCCCTGTCGCTTTCGACCTGCGCCTGGCCGGCGGCGACCGTCGCCTTGTCGGTGTCGTATTGCTGTTGGGTGACCGCGAGCTGGTCCTTGATCAGCGCGGCGTCGCGCGCGAAATTGCGCTGGGCGTTGGCGAGGCTTGCCTCGTCCTTTTGCTGGGTCGCGACCGCCTGGTCGAGCGCCGCCTTGTACGGACGCGGGTCGATCCGAACCAACACATCGCCGGCCTTGACCCGCTGATTGTCGGTGACGAGCAGCTGGGCCACGTAGCCGGCGACATGCGGTGCGATCACCACGTTGTCCGCCTGGGTATAGGCGTCGTCGGTCGCTTCGAACCAGCGCAGTGTCGTGAACCAGTAGAAGGCGAATGCGATTGCCGCCGTCAGCAACGGCAGGCCGATGACGGCGGCAACGAGCAGGTTGCGCCGCTTGCGCCGCCGCTCGGCCGCCGGGTCGGGCGGCGGCCCCGCCTCGTCGCGCGCGGCCTCCCGCTTCGGCGTTCGCGCCTCGGCCTTATCCTCGTCGGGCAGCAGCAGATAGTCGTGCGGCTGCACCGGCCGGCCACGCTGCGCACGTCGCCGCTCATCCGCCGGGCCGGAAAAGCCGATCAGGTCGTCGGGAATGCGCGCCTCCGATCACAGAGCGACAGGCGCGTCGAGCAGCTTTTCGAGCCGCACCGGCAGCTCACGGATGCGCACGCCGGTGGCGTGATAGACGGCATTGGCGACCGCGGCGTTGGTGCCGACATTGCCCAGCTCGCCGAGGCCCTTGATGCCAAGATCGTTGACCTGGCGGTCGTCCTCGGGAACCAGGATCACATCGGCAACCTCGACGTCCGCATTGACCGGGATCAGGTACTCGGCAAGGTCGGTGTTGACGTAGCGGGCGACGCGCCGATCGATCTCGGTCGCTTCGTGCAGCGCCGACGACACGCCCCAGATGAGACCGCCCATCAGCTGGCTCTTGGCGGTCGTCGGATCGACGATCTTGCCGGCGGCAAACGCGCCCACCACGCGCGGCGCGCGCACCTCCCGCGTCAGCGCATGGACCCGCACCTCGACGAACTCGGCGCCGAACGCGAACTGGATGCGGTCTTTTAGCTTGGCGCCGCCGGCGAGCGCCGGGTGCCCCTGATAAAGCTTGGCGATCCCGTCCGGCGGGGCGCCGTGCGGAATGTTCTCGGCGTAGACTTCGATGGCGCCGTTCGAGACCCGCCGCACCGCCTTGTCGAGCGGCTCGCTGGTGCCGCCCGGGCCCTGCAAATGACCATCGGCCAAGACCAGCGTCGCAGCGTCGGCGCCCTTGAACACGCTGTCGGCGCCGACCGCGGCGGCGGCAATTTTGGCACGGATCTGCTCGCAGGCTTTGGCCACGACGTTGCAGATGCTGGCGGTGGTATTCGAGCCGCCCGCCACCGGCGCCGGTGGCAGATCGGAATCGCCCAGCTCGACGATCACCTTGTCGACCGGCACCCCGAGCTTGTCGGCCGCAGTCAACGCGACGACCGTGTAAGCACCGGTCCCGATGTCGTGCGCCGCGGTCTGCACCTTCACACTGCCCTGCGGCGTCACGGTGACGCGCGCCGCCGCCGGGGCCACCTGGGTCGGGTACATCGTCGTGGCGCAACCCCAGCCGACCAGCCAGTCGCCGTCGCGCATCGACCCCGGCTGCGGCGTGCGCCTGTCCCAGCCAAACGATTTCGCCGCCGCATCAAAACAGGCCATCAGCGAGCGGCTGGTGTACGGCAGGCCCTTGATGGGCTCCTTGTCCGTGTCGTTGCGGCGGCGCAGCTCGACCGGGTTGATATTAAGGGCAATCGCTAGCTCGTCCATCGCCGACTCGAGGGCGAACAGGTACGGCACCTCCGGCGGGGAGCGCATAAAGCCCGGCGTGTTGCGGTCGGCATGCACCATCGAGACCTTCGAGGCGACGTTCGGGCAGGCGTAGAGGCGGGTCGAGGCGTCGGTGCCGGCGACCTTGTAGTTGTCGGGCCGGCTCGTCACCTCCTCGCCCTCGTGCACCAGGGCCACCAGTTTGCCGTCGCGGTCGGCGCCGAGCTTGATGTGGTGCCGCGTTTCGGCCCGGTAGGTGGCGATCGTGAACCCCTGATAGCGCATCGCGACCAGTTTCACCGGGCGGTTCAGCCGGCGCGCCGCGACCGCGATCAGCACGGTGCGCTGCGTCAGCGAACCGCGCGACCCGAAGGCGCCGCCGATATAGGGCGACACGACGCGAATGTTGTCCGGCTCGATGCCGAGCTGTTCGGCGAGGCCGTATTTGAGACCGGTGACGTTCTGGCTTGGCTCCCAGACGGTGAGCTTGCCGTCGCTCCAGGCGCAGCTGGTGGTAAACAACTCGATCGGATTGTGGTGCTGCGTCGGGGTGGCGTAGCGCTCGTCGACCGTAACCGCCGCCGTCGCCAGCGCCGCCTCGGCGTCGCCGACCGCCGGGTCTTCGAAAGTTGAAGACACGTCCCTGGCGGCGACGGTTTCGGCGCCGGGACTGTCGAACCCGGCCGACGGGGCTTCCGGCGCGTAGCTGAGGTTGAGCCGGTGCGCCCCCTCGCGGGCCGCTTCAAAGGTCTCGGCGAGCACGACGGCCACAATCTGCCCGTCGTGAAAAATACGGTCGGAGCCCAGCGGCATGATCGTCGAGCCGACATAACCGCCATCGCTGAACAGCTTGGTCCGCTTGACCGCGTCGCCGATGTTGCGAAAGGTCAGGATGTCGAGCACCCCCGGCACGGCGCGCGCCTCGCCCTCGTCGATATCGGCGATGCGGCCGCGGGCAATCGCGCTCGTCGCGAGAAAGGCGAATGCCGGATCGGCAAGCGGGAAATCCGACGCGTAACGCGCTTCGCCGGTGACCTTGAGTCGGCCGTCGACACGCGGCGTCGCGGTGCCGATGGCGCCCGGTCGTCCGAGATTTCCGTCCATCGTCATACACTCAGTTCTGCGGCTTGCAGGAGCGCGCGAACCAGGGTCCGCTTGCCGAGCTCGCGCTTGTACTGGTTGTCGCCGGACGTTCGGGCGCCGGCAAAGGCGGCCTCCGCGGCGCGTTGGGCAACGGCGCGGTCGATCTTGCCGCCGCTCAGCACAGCCTCGGCCTCGCGCGCCCGCCACGGGCGGGTCGCCACCCCGCCGAGGCCGATGCGCGCCGCGTTGACGACGTCGTCTGCCATGTCGAGTGCCACCGCAGCGGAGGCAAGAGCGAATTCATAGGATTGCCGGTCGCGGATCTTGAGGTAGACCGAACGCCGCGTCCACGCCGCCGCCGGCAGCACAAACCCGACAATGATCTCGCCCGGTGCAAGGTTGGTTTCGATATGCGGCGTCTCGCCGGGTTCGCGGTGCAGCGCCTCGAACGGCATGACCCGCCCGCCATCGGGCCCGACGATTTCGACGAGGGCATCAAGCGCCACCAGCGCTTGCGCGAAATCGCCCGGGTAGGTGGCAATGCAGCTGCCGCTCACCCCGAGCACCGCGTGCTTGCGATTGACGCCTTCGAGCGCGGCGCACCCGCTGCCGGGGTCACGCTTGTTGCAGGCGCTGTATTTCTGGTCGCGGAAATAGGGGCAGCGGGTGCGCTGCAGGACATTGCCGCCGAGCGTCGCCATGTTGCGCAGCTGGGGACTGGCGGCGAGATCGAGCGCCTGGGCGACGACCGGGTAGTCGCGCTTGACATCGGCATGGTCGGCGGCTTCCGCCATGGTGGCGAAGGCGCCGAGACGGAGCCCGTCGGGCCGCCGCTCGATCCGCCTGCGGACCGGATCGACGCCGTTGATATCGACGACCGTCTCCGGCCGCATCACGTCGAGCTTCATCAAGTCGAGGAGGGTCGTGCCGCCGGCCAGATATTGCGCCGCCGCGATGGTCGGCGGCAGCCGCCCCGCACCTTGGCTTCCCGCCTCGACCGCGTCAGCCAGACTGGCCGCGCGCTGATAAACAAACGGCCGCATCGCTTCAGCTCCGCATGTCGCCCTTGGCTTGATCGATCGCCTTGACGATGTGCGGGTAGGCCGCGCATCGGCACAGATTGCCGCTCATGTATTCGCGGATCTCGCCGTTGTTGCCGGCGTGGCCTTCCCGGACGCAGGCAATGGCCGACATGATCTGACCCGGCGTGCAGTAGCCGCACTGGAAGGCGTCCTGATCGATAAAGGCCTGCTGCATCGGGTGCAGCGCGCCGCCCGGACGCGCAAGCCCCTCGATCGTCGTCACCGGCCCGCGCACCGCCACCGCGAGCGTCAGGCAGCTCAGCACGCGCTTGCCATCGACCAGCACCGTGCAGGCGCCGCACTGGCCGTGGTCGCAGCCCTTCTTGGCGCCGGTGAGACCGAGATGCTCGCGCAGCGCGTCGAGCAGCGTCGTGCGCGGGTCGATCGTCAGATGCCGCGTCTGGTCGTTGACGTTGATGTTGAACGATATGCCGGCGCGCGGATCGAGCGCCTGACGCGGCGGGGCGACAGAGGCGGTGCCTTGCGCCCGCGCGACCGCCGGCGCCAGAGCCATCGCGGTTGCCGTGGAGGTGAAGAGCGAGCGCCGGCTGAGCCCTTGGCCGAGGGAATTGCCGGCGCCGCGATCGAGCAGTTTGGTCGTCACGGCTCACCCTTTTCGTCGGATGCCGCCCGCGCTGCGCCGATCGGCAACGTGGGGCGCTATCCGGATAAAACCCGCGCCCACCCGATGGTTCCGGAACGCGACGCGTTTAGCCAGCCGGGGCCCGGTGAAACAGCCGCCGCAGCTGTCCTTTTCACCTCGGCTTCGAGGTCCATCGCATCGCTGGTCCCGGTCACCCGCGCCGACCATTTTCGGCGCGGCGGCGGTGGCGAGTTGGCGCGGCACGTGTCTTGGCCATCGACGTCCTTCCGCTTCCTGCCAGCTTAAAACCGCCGCTGCGGCGCACCGTTCCGGAACGGCGCTTTGCCGCAACGTTCGTTCTAGGTGCAGTAGGAGAGCCGCCATGATCGTCGTCGTCACCGGGGCCAGCGCCGGCGTCGGCCGGGCCACAGCGCGGGCGTTCGCGGACCGCGGCTGCGACGTCGCTGTCCTCGCCCGCAACGAGGCGCGGCTTGTCGCGGTCGCACAGGAATTGCGTGAGCGCGGCGCAAACGCGCTGCCGATTGTCGCGGACGTCGCGGATGCCGACGCGGTCGAAGCGGCCGCCGAACGCGTCGAGCGCGAGCTCGGCGCGATCGACATCTGGGTCAACAACGCGATGGCGACGATCTTCGCGCCGTTCGACAAGGTGACGGCGGACGAGTTCCGCCGCGGCACCGAAGTGACCTATCTCGGCCAGGTGCATGGCACGATGGCGGCGCTGAAGCGCATGCGGCAGCGCGACCGCGGCGCGATCGTCAATGTCGGATCGGCCTTGGCGTACCGCGCGATCCCGCTCCAATCGGTCTACTGCGGCGCCAAGTATGCGGTGCGCGGCTTTACCGACTCGCTGCGCACCGAGCTGCTGCACGACGGCAGCGCCGTGCGGCTGGTGATGGTGCACCTGCCGGCCGTCAACACGCCGCAATTCGACTGGGCGCTCAACAAGATCGGCAAACGGCCGCAGCCGGTGCCGCCGATCTTCCAGCCCGAGGTGGCGGCCCGGGCAATCGTCGACGCCGCGCTGCATCCACGCCGCCGCGAGGTCTGGGTGGGCCTGCCGACGGTAACCGCGATCCTCGCCAATAAGCTCGCGCCGGGTCTGCTCGATCGCTACCTGGCGACAGCCGGCTACAGCGGACAAATCACCGACGAGCCGCTGCCGCCCGATGCGCCGGCCAATCTGTTCAGATCGGCCGACGGCGATTACGGCGCGCACGGCCGTTTTGATGACCGCGCCCATGCCGTCTCGTACCAGGCCGTCGCCTCGCGGCACCGCGGCGCGGTGGCGATGACGCTGTTCGGGCTCGGCCTCGGAGCGGCCGCGCTGCTTGGCCGGCCGCGCATCCGATAGACGCCCCGAACGATCACCCGCCTTTCAACAGAGCGCGGCCTTTTGTTGCCGCTTCTTCATCGCCGCAAATAACAGGAGGCGACCTCCTGTTATCCTCCTGTTACCGACGGACAGAACAGGAGGCGCCGGCCGTTGATTCGGCTTTCTTCGATAGATCGGGCGCCGGCCTCCCGAAACATCAAAAAAGCTTAATCGATCATTGTGGCTATTTTTGAGGTGCCGCTTTGTCGGCCTCGTCCGGCGCTGCGGCATATCGCCCGGCGCGATGCCGAGTGCCGCAGGCTTCGTCCCGCGCGCCAGGCGGCAACGTGCGCCTTGCGGCCGAAAAAGTCGCCGGCGCCGCCGCCCGATCACGAGCTCGCGGGCGCCTGGCGATGCTCCATTTTGCTGGCGTCCGCTGCCCGGCCGGCCCGGAACCCGCCATGCTAGGCAACGTTGAACGGAGCGACGGGGCCGGAAGTGGCCTCGGCCCATCCAATCAAGCGTTTGCGCCAAGGACGGACAACATGGCTAAGACCGTCGGGGACTTCTTTATCGAGCGGCTGCACCAATGGGGGGTGCGGCGGATTTTCGGCTACCCCGGCGACGGCATCAACGGCGTGTTCGGGGCTTTGCGCCGCGCCGAAGGCAAGATCGAGTTCGTTCAGGTGCGGCACGAGGAGATGGCCGCGTTCATGGCCTCGGCCCATGCGAAGTTTACCGGCGAGCTTGGCGTCTGCATCGCTACCTCCGGACCGGGCGCCGCGCATCTCGTTACCGGGCTCTACGACGCGCGGCTCGACCACATGCCGGTCCTCGCGATCACCGGACAGCAGGCGCGCACCGCCATCGGCGGCCACTACCAGCAGGAGGTGGACCTGCCGGCGATGCTGAAGGACGTCGCCGAAGCGCTGGTTCATACCGCAACGATGCCGGCGCAAGTGCGCCACCTGACCGACCGTGCGGTGCGCATCGCCGTCGCGCAGCGGCGCGTGACGGCGATCGTGTTCCCGAACGACCTGCAGGATCTCGAATACGAGGAGCCGCCCCGCGCGCACGGCACGCTGCATTCGGGGGTCGGCTACAAGGCGCCGAAAGTCGTTCCGTACGAGCAGGACTTGCAGGCGGCCGCCGACGTGCTCAATGCCGGCAAGAAAGTCGCGATCCTGGTCGGCGCCGGCGCCCTCGGCGCCACCGACGAGGTCATCGCGGTCGCCGACAAGCTCGGCGCCGGCGCTGCCAAGGCGCTGCTCGGCAAGGCGGCGCTGCCCGACGAGCTGCCATGGGTGACCGGCTCGATCGGTCTGCTCGGCACCGAGCCGTCATGGAAGCTGATGACCGAGTGCGACACGCTGCTGATGATCGGCTCGGGTTTTCCCTATTCCGAATTTCTGCCCAAGGAAGGCCAGGCGCGCGGTGTGCAGATCGACATCGCCTCCGAGATGCTGAGCATCCGCTATCCGATGGAGGTCAATCTGGTCGGCGACGCGGCCGAGACGTTGCGCGCGCTGCTGCCGCTGCTGCGCGACAAGCGCGAGCAGGCGTGGCGCAGAGACATCGAGGGCTGGACCCGCGCCTGGTGGAAGAAGCTCGAAGAGCGCGCCATGCAGCCGGCCACGCCGATCAACCCGCAGCGCGTGGCGTGGGAGCTCTCGCCGCGCCTGCCCGAGCGCGCAATCGTCACCAGCGACAGCGGCTCGTGCGCCAACTGGTTCGCGCGCGACCTCAAGATCAGGCGCGGCATGATGTGCTCGCTGTCCGGCGGGCTCGCCTCGATGGGCGCCGCCGTGCCTTACGCGATCGCCGCCAAGTTCGCGTACTCCGACCGGCCGGTGATCGCGCTGGTGGGCGATGGGGCCATGCAGATGAACAACATGGCGGAGCTGATCACCGTCGCCAAATACTGGCGCCACTGGCGGAGCCCGCGCTGGATCTGTGGCGTCTTCAACAATGAGGACCTGAACCAGGTGACCTGGGAGCAGCGGGTCATGGAGGGCGACCCGAAATTCAACGCCTCGCAGCGCATTCCGAATGTCCCCTATCACAAATTTGCCGAGCTGATCGGCCTCAAGGGCATCTTCGTCGACAGTCCCGATCGCATCGCCCCGGCTTGGGAGGAGGCCCTCGCCGCCGACCGGCCGGTGGTTGTCGAGTTCAAGACCGACCCCGAGGTGCCGCCGCTGCCGCCGCACATTACGCTGAAGCAGGCCAAGGCCTTCGCTTCTTCGCTCCTCAAGGGCGACCCCGAGGAGGGCAGTGTCATCATCGGCGCTGCACGGCAGATGCTGGCCTCGGTGCTGCCGGGCCGCAACGGCAAGTAATGGCGTGCCCCGCGCCGATCGGCCGGGTTTCGGCCGCGGCCTATGATATTCCGACCGATGCGCCGGAAGCCGACGGCACGCTCGAATGGGACCGCACGACGCTTGTCGTGGCCGAGGTCGAGGCCGGCGGGAACACTGGTCTCGGCTACACTTACAGCGACGCCGCGATTGTCCGGCTGATCGACAAGAAGCTTGCCGCGCTGATTGCCGGCCGCTCGGCCTTCGACATCGGCGGCGCCAGCGCGGCGCTGTGGCGCGGCATTCGCAACCTCGGCCGTTCGGGACTCGTCGCAACCGCGATCTCGGCGGTCGATACGGCGCTGTGGGACCTCAAGGGCAAGCTGCTCGGGCAGCCGGCCGCGGTGCTGCTCGGCCGGCGGCGCGAGCGGGTGCCGATCTACGGCAGCGGCGGCTTCACATCGTACGACGACGGCCGGCTGCGCGAGCAGCTTTCCGGCTGGGTTGCCGATGAGGGTTGTCGCTGTGTCAAGATGAAGATCGGCAGCGAGCCGGCGCGCGATCCTCACAGAGTGGCCGCCGCACGCGCCGCGATCGGCGGGGCCGCGGGTCTGTTCGTCGACGCCAACGGCGCCTTTTCCGCGAAGCAGGCGCTGGGTCTCGCCGGACGCATCGCCGAGCACGATGTCGGCTGGTTCGAGGAACCGGTCAGCTCCGACGATATCCCGGGGTTGGCGCTGATGCGGGCGGCGGCCCCGGCGGGCATGGAGATCGCCGCCGGCGAATACGGCTACAACCTCGACGATTTCCGCCGCCTGCTTGCAGCGCCGGCGGTCGATGTGCTGCAGGCCGATCTGACACGCTGCGGCGGCATCACCGGGTTCATGCAGACCGCGGCACTATGCGAAGCCCATCACACCGATCTGTCGGGCCATTGCGCGCCGGCGCTGCACCTGCACGCGGCCTGCGCGGCGCCGCGGCTGCGTCATCTCGAATGGTTTTACGACCATGTTCGGATCGAGCACATGCTGTTCGATGGGGCCCCGACGCCGCGCGACGGCACGATCGCGCCGGACCTGTCGCGTCCGGGCATCGGTCTCGAATTGAAGCGCTGCGACGCCGAACAATTCCGCGTCGCCTGAATGCCATGCGCGTTGGGTCCGGCGCCAGCCTTGTCCTCACCTCGGTCGCGACGGCGGCCGCCGCAGCGGCGATCGAAGCCGCGTGGTGGCGGCCATCGCCGGCGCCGGCGCGGATGCACCACGCCGTCGCCGGCCGCGACCTGAGCAAGGCCGCGGCACTGCTTGCCGCCGCAGCGCTTGCCGATAGCGGCGTCGAGCACTATCGCGGGGCGTTTCACAACAAGACGATGGCGCTGCCGCTCGCGGTCGCAGCGCAGGCGCTGGGAGCGAGCTTGCACGGCATCGCCGAGACCCGGCCGAACACCAGCACGATCCGCGCCTTTTCCAACGCGCTCGCACTGACGACGGGTCTCGCCGGCACCGGATTTCACTTCTACAACATCCTGAAACGGCCCGGCGGCTGGAGCTGGCACAACCTGTTCTACGCCGCGCCGATCGGCGCGCCGATGTCGCTGTCGCTCGCCGGCATGCTCGGGCGATTGGCCGAACTGGTCCGCCGCGGCAGCGCCAGGAGCTGGGGCATGCTGCCCGGACCGCTGATCGCGCGCCTCGTCGCGCTCGGCCTCGCCGGGACCACCGGCGAGGCCGCCTTGCTGCACTTTCGCGGCGCCTACCACAACCCGGCGATGGTGGTGCCGGTGACGGCGCCGCCGGTCGCCGCCGCGCTGTTGACCGGCGCCACCGTCTGCCCGCGTCTCGCCGCGCCGGCGCGGTGGGCGATGCGGCTCTTGACCGCAATCGGATTGGCCGGTGCCGGATTCCACGCCTATGGCGTCTCGCGCAACATGGGCGGCTGGCGCAATTGGTCGCAAAACGTGCTGAACGGGCCGCCGCTGCCGGCGCCGCCGGCCTTCACCGCGTTGGCTCTCGCCGGGCTGGCGGCGTTGCGGCTGATGGAGGAAGAGCGGTGAGCGAGCGCTTTCCGGGCTACGACGTCCTCGCCAAGCGGCATACGCCGTCGTGGAACGTGAAGACGCGGCAGGTGATCGACCGGCGCCTCGCACTGCCGCGCGGGCCGCGCTTTCTGTCGCCCGACGAGCTCCGCACCCTTGAAGCGGTCTGCGACCGGATCGTGCCGCAACCGCGCTCCAAGCCGCCGGTGCCGCTGGCGGCGATGGTCGACGATAAGCTCCATGAGGACCGGCGCGACGGCTACCGCGACCACCGCCTGCCGCCGCTGCGCGAGGCATGGCGGCGCGGCCTCGCCGGCATCGATGCCGAGGCGCGCCGGCGTCATAACGGGGCTTTCGCCGAGCTCGACGGCGCCGAACAGGATGCGCTGCTGCACGCCGTACAGGATGGGCGCATCGCGGGCGACTGGGACGGCATGCCGCCGCCGGTGTTCTTCGCCAAGCGTCTGCTGTTCGACATCGTCACGGCGTATTACGCCCACCCCATCGCCTGGAACGAGATCGGCTTTGGCGGCCCGGCCAGCCCGCGCGGCTATGTGCGGATGGATTTCGACCGGCGCGACCCGTGGGAAGCGGCCGAGGCGAAACCGGGACACGAAGAGCAGGCTCGGCGGGACAATGAACGCGTCGGATGATCCGGAACTGACGCCGCGCGGCAAAGACGGACGCGCGCCCGACCCGTTTCGCATCGGCGGCTGGATGCCGATGCGCCAACACCGCGACGACAACGAGGTGGATTTTGCCATCGTCGGCACCGGCGCCGGCGGCGGCACGCTTGCCTGCCGGCTCGCCGAGCTGGGCTTTTCGGTCGTCGGCTTCGATGCCGGTGCGTGGTGGCGGCCGCTCGAGGACTTCGCCTCCGACGAAGCGCATCAGGCCAAGCTTTACTGGCGCGGCGAGCGCCTCTGCGACGGCGAGAACCCGTTGCAGCTCGGCGCCAACAACAGCGGCCGCTCGGTCGGCGGCAGCACCGTGCATTTCGCCATGGTGTCGCTGCGCTTCCGGCCGGAATGGTTCAAGGCGCGCACGCTGCTCGGTTACGGCGCCGACTGGCCGCTCGATTGGCGCGAGATGTGGGACTACTACACCAAAGTCGAGGACGCGCTGAAGATCGCCGGGCCGATCAACTACCCGTGGGGACCGAGCCGGCCACGCTACCCCTACCGCGCGCACGAGATGAACGCAGCCGCGCTGGTGTTGGCGCGCGGCTGCGAGGCGCTCGGCATCGCATGGACGCCGACCCCGATCGCCACGTTGTCGGCTCCGCGTGGCCTCTCGCCCCCCTGCGTCTATCGCGGCTTCTGCACGCTCGGGTGCTCGACCAATGCCAAGCAGAGTGCGCTGTTGATCTGGATCCCGCGCGCCATCCGCGCGGGAGCAGAGATCCGCGATCTCGCAATGGTCGGCCGCATCGGCACGGAAGGCGACCGTGCAACC
>JAFAWI010000511.1 GCA_019241915.1 Alphaproteobacteria bacterium | reverse complement strand
CCTGGGCTGCATCGCGAGCAGCATCACGGTCAATCTGCCCGAGCCGGGCTTGATCCACCGCGGGGCCGGCAAGGGCGGAACGGCGCATACCGTCTTCCGCACGGGCGAAGTGCACGGCCGTATCACCGAGCGCGCGCAGGAGGTCTGCCGGCTCGTCGCCTATGCCGACAGTGCAAAGGTCACCTCCAACCTCTGGGGCGAACGCTGGTCGAAGCTCGTCACCAACGTCATGGGCAACGGTCTTTCGGCCTGCACCGGCATGATCAGCCGCGACATGATGAAGAACGATGCGATCCGCCATTTCTCGACCCGGCTGGGCAGCGAGGCGATCCGCGTCGGCCAGGCACTGGGTTACACGTTCGACGAGGTCAGCCATATGGACCCGGAGACGTTGGCTAAGGCTGGCGAGGGCGATGCGGCGGCGCAGAGGGAGATCGACGAGCACCGTCTCGCCGAGGCCAACAAGCCCGGCGGCGGCGAGCACCGCCCGTCAATGGGTCAGGACATGGTCAAGGGAAGGCGGACCGAGATCCAGTTCCTCAACGGCTTTGTCGTGCGCAAGGGCGAGGAACTCGGCATGCAGGCGCCGACCAACGCGATCCTGACCGACATCGTCACCCGGGTTGAACGCGGCGAACTCAAGCCCGACCCCAAACACATCACCGACCTGCGACTGAACTGACATTGCTTGCCCCTCTCCCGCAAGCGGGAGAGGGGTTTTAAGGAGAGCAAGCCGGCATGCTCGCTGTCGTCAATACCCCGGGCGGGGCGGCGCCGGTCGCGGTCCGCGAGGTGGCGGAGCCGGCGCCGAAACCCAACGAAGCGGTTGTCGCGGTGCATGCGTTTTCGCTCAACCGCGGCGAGATGCGGCTGTTTCAGGTGCGGCCGGAAGGGTGGCGGCCGGGACAGGACATCGCCGGCGTGGTGCTGCGTCAGGCGGCGGATGGCAGCGGCCCCGCCGCCGGCACGCGCGTCGTCGCGTTGTGCGACTGGGAAGGCTGGTGCGAACGCGCGCTGGTGCCGGGCCACCGCATGGCGGCGCTCCCCGATAACGTCCCGTTTGCCGAAGCGGCGGCGCTGCCGGTCGCCGGACTGACGGCGCTGCGCACGTTGCGGCACGGCGCGCCGCTGCTCGGCAAGCGGGTGCTCGTCACCGGCGCGGCCGGCGGGGTCGGCAACCTCGCGGTGCAACTGGCCGCGCGTTCCGGTGCGCGGGTCACCGCCGTGGTCGGCAGCGCCCAACGCGCAACGGTGCTCGACGGGCTTGGCGCGGCCGAGATCGTCACCGCGATTGGCGAGGCGCCGGGACGGTTCGAATTGATCCTCGAAGCCGCCGGCGGCGCCTCGCTGACCGCGGCGTTGCAGCGGGTCGAGGCCAAAGGCGTCATTGTCATCTACGGCAACTCGTCGGGCGAGCCGACCCCGCTCGATTTCCGCCACTTCGCCGAGCACCAGAACGCGCGTCTCCAGGGCTTTCACTATTTCACCTGCGAGCCCGAGGAGCGGTTTGGTCCCGACCTGGCGCTGCTGGTCGCCCTCGTCGCCGACGGGTCGTTGACGCCGCGCATCGTCGAACATGATTGGCACGACCTGCCCGAAGCCGGGGCACGCCTGCTCGGCCGCGGCATCGCCGGCAAGGCGATTTTTCGCATTCCGCAACCCTGACCGGAACCGAGGAGAGGACGATGGCGATCAAGGTGGGCGACAAGGTGCCGAGCGTGACGCTCCGGCATCTGAACGAGGACGGCAGCGTCAACGCGGTCTCGACCGACGATTACTTCAAGGGCAAGACCGTGGCACTGTTCGCGCTGCCGGGCGCCTACACGCGCACCTGCTCGTCGCGGCATCTGCCCGGCTATGTGCAGAGCGCGGCGGCGCTCAAGGGCAAAGGCATCGACGAGATCGCCTGCCTCTCGGTCAACGACGCGTTTGTCATGGGCGCCTGGGGCCGCGAGCACAACGCTGGCGGCAAGGTGACGATGCTCGGCGACGGCTCGTGCGAATTTACCGAGGCGGTGGGTCTGACCGTCGACCGCCGCGAAGCCGGGATGGGCATCCGCTCGCAGCGCTACTCGATGGTCGTCGAGGACGGCGTCGTCAAAGAGCTGAACGTCGAACCCTCGGGCGAGTACGGCATCTCCAGCGCCGAGGCCATGCTGGCAAAGCGGTAGCCGAGCGACCCGCCGCGACGCAGACGCCTCAGTGGTAGGGGGTAGAAACATACAATTTTTGAAGTTACGGCGAGGCATCGATGTCGGGATCAGGCGTCTTTGTAACAGTTAGCGTGTTCTCTGGCCGTCCGAACCCTCATTGGGAGCTTACGCCAGAACAGGCGGCGGAGTTGGAACGGCATCTGACGATCCCTCGCGGCCCCACCATGCAGAAGCCATCGGGCGCCACAGTTGGATTGGGTTATCGGGGAATCCATATTGAATGGCATCAGCCCGCGCTCTCCAGTGCAATGCATGTTCACGGCGGAGTCGTTGGTACCGCCGATATGCAGCCGAATTACCAGGATCCTGGCCGCTCGCTGGAACAATGGCTGTTGAGCACGGCGCCGGTCGGCGTTCCCGGCGTACAATTGCAGCCCGAAGTCGATGCGCTGATCCGCGACGACCTCCAGTCAGCCGCTTCGCCTGCCCTTCCGACGGGTGTTGCGGTCACATGTCCGCCGTGCGGCGGCGGTGCCGCACCCGCCTACAATCCCGCCGCCTGGAACATCCCCTCCGTCCAGCCGCACAACAATTGCTACAATTATGCGACAAACATTATTACGAATACGTTCGCGCAACCGGGGACCGGCAGCGGCCATCCATTCGCGCCGCCTCCTGATTGCCCCAAGGTGAGCACCGGCGCGCACTCGGACGGATTGGTTGGGGTACCCGGCTTCTCGGCTTCGGTTCCTAATGGCTATTACATCGCGCTGGTCATTTGGCCCGGGTTCGATTTTCATTGGTATCGGCAGGACAACAACGGATGCTGGTCGCACAAGCCCGGCTCGACGCCCGTTAGGAATGTCGACAATGCGGGCAACCGAATTACCGATCCCCAGCATTGCAACCGAGGGGGCTACACCATATTTTGCGGATACATGACCGTTTCGCCGGGCCACATCACAATACGTTAGGGCGAGGTTTGTATTGGCCGTCGACGTGGTTTTGAATATCAATTCAGGGCTGCCTGACCCAAGATGGACCTTGGCGGCAAATTATACTGCGACTGTATTCGCCCTGCTTTGTCGTGCGAGCACCGCTCAGACGGTGCCGGCACGCCGACCCGACAATTTAGGCTACCGGGGATTCACGATCGAGGATTCCGAACACGGCCCGTTTGATCATGCGACTATCTACAAGGGACTGTTGTTCATTGATCGGCAAACCGACGCCAAACGCGTCGGCCCAGGCCTTGAACGGTCGTTGATCAAACATTTGCCCCCCGGCGTCGCAACGACATATGGCAGCTATCTGCGATCCGAGCTCCGCGGTCCATAGTTCGTTGCCTCAGTGGTAAGGGTCGGCGGCGTCGCGCAACCCGTCGCCAAAGAAGTTGAACGCCAGCACTGTCACGATCACCGGCACCACCGGCAGCATCAGCCACGGGTAGAGCGCGACGACGCTGATGTTTTGCGATTCGGACAGCAGCACGCCCCAGCTGGTGATCGGGGCGCGCAGCCCGAGGCCGAGGAACGACAGCGCGGTCTCGCCGAGGATCATGCCCGGGATCACCAAGGTCGCCGACGCGATCAGGTGGCTCATAAAGCTGGGCAGCAGGTGGCGGCCGATGATCCGCGCCGGGGTCGCGCCCATCAGCACCGCGGCGGTGCAGAAATCCTCCTCGCGCAGCGACAGCAGCTTTGAGCGCACCGCGCGCGCCAGATGCGTCCACTCGATCATGCCGAGGATCAAGGTAATCCCGAAATAGACGAGCAGCGGGCTCCATGTGACCGGCAGGATCGCACCCAGCGCCATCCACAGCGGCAGGTGCGGAAAGGACTGCACGACCTCGATCCCGCGCTGGATCAGGATGTCGGTCCAGCCGCCGTAATAGCCGGCGACGCCGCCGATGATGATCCCGAGGGTAAAGCTGACCGCGACCCCGATCAGTCCGACGGTTAGTGAAATGCGCGCGCCGTAGATGATGCGCGATAACAGGTCGCGGCCGAGCCGGTCGGTGCCGAGCAGGAACAATTGCCCGCCCTCGGCGGGACAGACCAGGTGAAACCGCGCGGGAATAAAGCCCCAGAACAGATACGGGTCGCCCCGGCACAAAAAGAGCAATTTCTCGTGCTTGTCGGGGTTCGGCGTATAGACCCGCTTCAGGCTGGTCATGTCGAGGCGGTAGTCGTTGCCCTCGACATACGGCGCAACGAGGCGGCCGCCCTCGAAAATGCGAATGTGCTGCGGCGGCGCGTAGATGAAGTCGGTGTTGCGCGTATCGAGCGCGTAGGGCGCGAGAATCTCGCTGACGAGCGTTGTCGCGTAGAAAAACAGCAGCAGCGCGCCCGACGCGACCGCCACGCGGTGGCGCAGCAGCCGCCACCACATCAGCCGCCATTGTGACGCGCGGTTGTAGCGCTCCTGCCCCTCGGTCATCGCCTCGACCGACAACGGGTCGAACGGGGCCGGCGACACGTAATGCGGCAACGGCTCCGCCGCGGCACCGGGCCCGGGACGGCGGTCGAGCGGGTCGATCGTCATGTCGGCGCTCATCCGCGGGCCCCGCTTTGCAGCCGGATGCGCGGGTCGAGCGTCGCCAGCGCGAGGTCGGACAGGAACACGCCGATCACGGTGAGAAACGCCATAAACATCAGGAATGAGCCGGCCAGATACATGTCCTGGCTGCGCAGCGCGTCGAGCAGCATCGGCCCGGTCGTCGGCAGCGACATCACCACCGAGACGATCACCGCCCCCGAGATCACATGCGGCAGCAGCGATCCGATATCGCTGATAAACGGGTTGAGCGCCATGCGCAGCGGGTATTTGAC
>JAFAWI010000239.1 GCA_019241915.1 Alphaproteobacteria bacterium | reverse complement strand
CGGGCGATCCACAGCCGCGCGCCGACCTTGTCGAGGATCACATTGCTCGGCACTTCGAGAATGAAATAGCCGATAAAGAACGCCGTGCCGGCGCCGAGGCCGAAGGCGGCCTGGCTGAGGCCGAGATCGCCGCGCATGGTCAGTGCGGCAAAGCCCACATTGGCGCGGTCGATGTAGCAGATCAGGTAGAGCAGTCCAGTGAACGGCAACAGGCGCCAGTAAACCTTGCGCATCGTGCGCTGTTCGATCGTCCGCTCCATGGCTCTTCCTCCGTCCGCGCTCCATTGCGCGGGCAACCGTCATGACGCCGCGCCAATCGCCGCGGCTTTTGTCTCGCAGAGATGAAGCCTGTTCGTGGCGCCGGGAACCGGGGCGCCGGCATTAGCGGCGAGAGGCGCGCTCCCACGGGAGCGCGCCCCATCGTCTCATTGGCCCCGGCCGCAGCCGGGTTCTGGATCCGGGCCTAGGCCGGGATGACGCTTCGCGTCAGTTCGAAAACCCGTAGAACTTCGCCGCGTTGCCGCACGTCATCGCGAACTTGACGTCGGCCGGCAGGTGGCTGAACTGGTCGTCGATGTACTTGGCCGATTCGGGCCAGACGCCGTCGGGGTGCGGAAAGTCCGAGCCCCACATCAAGGTCTCGACTCCCATATCCTCGATCAGCTTGGTGCCGATGCGGTCGTACTGGAACGTCGCGCGGCACTGGTTGCGCCAGTACTCGCTCGGCAGCTTCTTGAGCTTGAGGTCCTGGTACTGGTCCTTGTACTCGAAGTCCATGCGGTCGATGACGTAGGGGATCCAGCCGATGCCGCTTTCGCCAAAGACGACGCGGATGTTCGGGAAGCGCTCGAAAACCGCCGCGCCCATCAAATCGGTCAGGATCGTCGCCAGCGTCATCTGGAAACGAACGAGGCCGCTATAGGTCATGCGGCGGGAGATTTCGGGCTCCAGCGTCTTGCGCAGCTCGGGATCGGTCGCCGGGAAGGTGTGGAAATGCAGCGGCAGTTGCGTCTCGTTGACCGCCTCCCACAGCGGATCCCACATCGGGTGCCACATCCCGGTCATGTGCCAGGAACAGGACAGCTCGACGCCCTTCATCCCCATCTTGGCGACGCGGCGGACTTCGCGCGCGGCGCCCTCGATATTGTTGTAGGGCAGACATGCGAGGCCGATCATGCGATCGGGATAGTAGCTCGTGAAATCGTGCATGAAGTCGTTGTAGATGCGCAGCATCTCATCGGCGGCTTCGGGATCCTGCATCTTCGCGCAGGCCGCGAGGATGCCGTAGATGACCTCGGCGTCGACACCGTCGCGGTCCAGATCCTTGACGCGCAGATGCGGGTCGCCGGGACGGCGCATGCCTTTCTCGAAATAGTCGCGGTAGAGGCCGGCCTCGGCCATCTTGTCGGCGCGCAGCTGCTTGCCGGGGACGTGCGGTGTGCCGGTTGCGCCGACGCCGCCGCACATGCCGTAATTGGCGCCGTTCTTATCGGTCCAAACCTCGGTGCCGTCCGCCTGCTTCTCGACGTACGGCATGAGGTCCCGCAGCTTGCTCGACGCGTTCTGCGTGAACAGATCGGGCGGCAGCCAGAGCATGTCGAGATGGCAATCGGCCGAAATCCGTTTGTATTGGCGCATGTGCTCCCACTCCGTGCAGGGATCGTCGAGGCGGCGGATGATAAGCAAGCGACAGCTTCGGTCACTTTATCGCAGGTTCTGCGCGATGTCCTGCGGCGATCTCCCGCTTTTTCGCCGGGCCGGCATGCATCCCCGGGGTTATCGCCCGGTGAAGATCGGGCGGCGTTTGTCGAGAAAGGCGCGGACGCCCTCGGCGTAATCGGCGGTGCTCGCGAGTTGGTCCTGAAGGTCGCGTTCGAAGTCGAGCTGCCGGTCGAGCGTGTTGGTCTCGGCCGCGTCGAGCGCGCGCTTGGCGAGTCCGAGACCGATTGTCGCCTGTTGCGCCAATCGCGCGGTCAGCCCGTGCGCCTCGTCGAGCAGCGCGGCATCGTCGACCGCCTGCCAGATGAGTCCCCATTCGACCGCGCGCTCGGCCGACAGCGGTTCGGCCAGCATCGCCAGCCCGCGCGCCCGCGCCGCACCAACCAGCCGCGGCAGCATCCAGGTGCCGCCGACATCGGGAATGAGGCCGATTTTGGCAAAGGCCTGGATAAAGCTGGCTGACCGGCCGGCAAGCACGATGTCGCAGGCGAGCGCCAGGTTGGCGCCGGCGCCGGCGGCGACACCGTTGACCGCGCAGACCACCGGCAATCCGAGCCCGCGCAGCTTGCGGATGACCCGGTTGTAGCCGTCGAGCAGGGTCTTGAGGTCAGGCGCTCGGCCGCCGTTCGGCGCGACCGCCGTGAGGTCCTGTCCGGCACAAAACGCGCGCCCCGCGCCGCTGACGAGCACCGCGCGGCATTCCCGCTCAGCCTCTGCCGCCTCCAGCGCCGCCAGCAGCGCCGCGCCCATCTCCGCCGTCAGCGCATTGAGCCGATCCGGCCGGTTAAGCGTGATGTGGCGATAGCCGGGGCATTCTTCGACGAGAATGGTCATGGGAGTAAGCTCCTCTTCCGCCGAACGCTTCCCGGCGAAAGCCGGGACCCCACTCCGGCAACCCGCACGGACGATGCCTGCTTTCGTCTACCTGCTCGCCAGCCGACCCTTTGGCACACTCCTGTGGGGCTGAAGGCTGGGTCCCGCCTTTCGCCGGGAAGCGTTTGACAAAAAGCATCGTTCAGCCGAACAGCGCCTCGATAGCCAATTCGTCGGCCATCTTGTCGAGCGCCGCCTTGAGCGAACCGGGGACCGGAATGCCGTTCGCGGTGCGCTCGGCGATGCGGGCGGCGCGGTCTTCGCCAGGGAGGCGGATGCGGTCGAAACCGGGCAGCAGCGCCGAGCCGTGCAGCTGGCGGATCACACTGTCGACCCGGCGCTTGAACGCGGCCGGCTCGGCAAAGCGCTTGATGTCGAGGACGCAGATCGCCTGCCCGGTGTTGGTCGGCGTCGTGTCGTCCTTGTTGAAGTCGACGACGTCCTCGCCATTGGCGGCCCCGTTCAACGTGCCGGCGAGCACCCCGAACATCAGCGACATCGCGGCCCCCTTGTAGCCGCCGATCGGCAGCAGGAACCCGTCGTCGGCGCGGCTGGGGTCGGTGAGCGGTTGGCCCTGACGGTCGATCATCCAGCCTTCGGGCATGGTCTTGCCCTGCTGCGCGGCAACCTTGACCTTGCCGTAGGCGGCGACCGTCGTCGCCATGTCGAGCACCAGCGGCGGCTCTTCGAGCGCCGGCACCGCGATCGCCAGCGGGTTGGTCGACAGCAGCATGTCGATCCCGCCCCACGGCG
>JAFAWI010000083.1 GCA_019241915.1 Alphaproteobacteria bacterium | reverse complement strand
ACGCTGGGAGATCGCCATGAAGGGCGACAAGCGGGTTGTCATCGTCATCTGCGACAGCCTGCGTGCGGACCTGATCGGCGCCGACACACCATTCCTCACCGAGCTGCGCCAACGCGGCGCGGCGTTCGCCAATCACCGCAGCGTGTTTCCGTCGACGACGCGGGCAAGCTCGGCGTCGATCGCGACCGGCTGCCTGCCGGCGCGGCACGGGCTCTATGGCAATACCCAAGCGCTCGACGAAGGCGACGGGCTCGTCTGCCGCAATGTCGGCGCGCCCGATTTTCGCGAGCGCATGCGTCGGGCCACGGGCCGCACCTTGCGGGTGCCGACGCTCGCCGAGCGGCTGCGCTGGCATGGCGAGGCCGCGGTCGTCTGCTCCAACGTCTCTCCCGGCGCCGCCTATTTCCAGGACCCCGACGGTCACGGCATCGTCTATCACGCGGCGGGCAGCTTCGGTCCGGGGCTGACCCCGCTCGACGATCCGGCCAGCGCCAAGCTCAAAAAGGGCGCCGGCGGCGACCGGGCGATGACCGATCGGTTCTGCGCCGACATCGTCGAGGACCGCGCGCCGGCCTTGGCGCTGATGTGGCTGTCGGAGCCCGATTATACCGGGCACCATTCGCCGCTCGGCTCGCCGCAGCACCGCGCGGCGATCCGCGCCGCCGACGATTGCGTGCGCCTGGTGTTCGAAACCGTCCGCCGGCTCGACCCCGCGGGCGACGACATCCTGTTCGTCACCGGCTCCGACCATGGCATGGAAACCGTGACCGACGCCATCGATGTGACGGGACTGCTGGTCGCCGCCGGGCTCAAGGAGGCGCCGGGGTCGCGCGATGTCGTGGTCGCCCCGCAGGGTACCGCCGCGACGATCTTCTTCAGCGATGGCGCGCGCGGACGGGTCGCCGACGTGGCCGCCTTCCTGCGCGGCGAGAACTGGGCTGGGTGCGTGGCCGCCGGCCCCGATCTGGCCGCGGTCGGCCTGCCGACCGACACGTCGCTGCAGGTCGCGGTGGCGATGGCCGCCGACGAGCGTCGCAACCCGCACGGCGTGCGCGGCGCCGCGCCCATCGTCTTCAATCCCGATGACAGCGAAAGCAAGGTGGGCTTTGGCCAGCATGGCGGGCTCGGTGTCAACGAACAGAACCCGTTCCTGATCGTTGAGGGCGGCGGGTTCGCGCCGCGGATCGAGATGCGGTCGACATCTCTGATCGATATCGCGCCGAGCGTGCTGCGCCATTTGCGCATGGATCACGATGACATGGACGGCGAGGCGTTGCCGCTGACGGCATGAGGACGGCCGCCGCCGACGCGCCTGCGCGACCGTCGTCGCCGTTTGAAGTGTTTCGCGTGTTCCTGCGGCTGGGGCTGACCTCGTTTGGTGGCCCGGTAGCGCATCTCGGCTATTTCCGCACCGAATTCGTCGTTCGCCGCCGCTGGCTGGACGAGGCCGCCTTCGCCGACATCGTGGCGCTGTGCCAGTTTCTTCCGGGGCCTGCCAGCAGCCAAACCGGCCTTTCGATCGGCATGATGCGCGCTGGCCTCGCCGGGGGATTCGCCGCGTGGCTCGGCTTCACGCTGCCCTCGGCGGTGACGATGACCGCGTTCGGCTATGGTGTCGGCTGGTTTGGCGACCTGTCGCACGCAGCGTGGCTGCACGGCCTCAAAATCGTGGCGGTCGCAGTCGTCGCCAATGCGCTGTGGGGCATGGCGCGCAACCTGTGTCCCGATGCGCTGCGCGCGACGATCGCGGTAGGAGCCGCGGTCGCGGTTATATCGGCGCCGTCGGCAGTCGGTCAGATCGGCGCCGTCGTCGGTGGCGGGCTGATCGGCTGGCGGCTGCTCACCGGCACCGATGTCGGCAGCGGCGCAGCGGCGGTGACCGTCGACATCCCGCGCAGCTGGTCGGTGCCGGCGGCTTTGCTGTTTTTTGTGCTGCTGTTCGGGTTGCCGCTGCTCACGGCGGCGGTGCCGAGCCAGGCGCTCGCCGAGTTCGACTCGTTCTACCGCTCGGGCGCGCTGGTGTTCGGCGGCGGCCATGTGGTGCTGCCGCTGCTCCAGGCCGAGGTGGTCCCGCCCGGCTGGGTGTCGAACGACGCCTTCCTCGCCGGCTACGGCGCGGCGCAAGCGGTACCGGGGCCGCTGTTCACGTTCTCGGCGTATCTGGGCACGGTGATGCGACCGCC